>JANYDM010000119.1 GCA_025363575.1 Betaproteobacteria bacterium
GCGACGGCGATTTTGAGTCCGTCAAAGCCGTGGCCGCGATGGTGCGCGACAGCACCGTATGCGGACTTGCGCGCGCCAACGAGAAAGACGTGCGACGCTGCGGCGAAGCGGTCAAGGGCGCCAAATCGCCGCGCGTGCATACGTTTATCGCGACGAGTCCCATCCACATGGAAAAGAAGCTGCGCATGGAGCCCTCGCAAGTGATCGAGCAGGCGGTGCGCTCGGTGAAATGGGCGCGCGAATATACCAACAACGTCGAGTTTTCCCCGGAAGACGCGGGGCGCTCCGACATCGATTTTCTGTGCCGCATACTGGAGCAGGTGATCGCTGCGGGGGCTACGACCATCAACGTTCCGGACACTGTCGGTTACACGTTGCCGGAGCACTTCGGCGGGCTGATCCGCCAATTGCGCGAGCGTATCCCGAATGCAGACAAGGCCGTATGGTCGGTGCATTGCCATAATGATCTGGGCCTGGCTGTCGCCAATTCCCTGGCGGCGGTGATGAACGGCGCGCGCCAGGTCGAGTGCACGATCAACGGGCTCGGCGAGCGCGCGGGCAACGCGTCGCTCGAGGAGATTGTGATGGCGGTGCGCACGCGCCAGGACGTGTTCGCCTGCGATACCGGCATCGACGCGACGCAGATCGTGCCGGCGTCGAAGCTGGTTTCCGGTATCACCGGCTATCCGGTGCAGCCCAACAAGGCGATCGTCGGCGCCAACGCATTCGCGCATGAATCCGGCATCCACCAGGACGGCGTGCTGAAGCATCGTGAAACCTACGAGATCATGAGCGCCGAAACAGTCGGCTGGTCGAACAACCGCCTGACGCTCGGCAAATTGTCCGGGCGCAATGCGTTCAAGTCGCGCCTGCATGAAATCGGCATCGAACTCGAGTCGGAAGACGCGCTCAACGCCGCGTTCAAGCGATTCAAGACGCTGGCCGACAAGAAGCGCGAAATATTCGATGAAGACCTGCAGGCGCTGATTACCGAGGAGAACCTCGAACACATCGAGAACGAGCACTACCACCTCGTGTCGCTGACCGCGCATTCCGAGACCGGCGAATCGCCGTACGCGAAGATCGTGCTGTCGGAAGACGGCAAGGAGAAGCCGGCGCAGGCGCAGGGCAGCGGGCCGGTCGACGCGTCGTTCAAGGCCATCGAGAGTCTCATCAACAGCGGCGCCGAGTTGCTCCTGTATTCGGTCAACAACATCACCAGCGGCACCGATTCGCAGGGCGAGGTGACGGTGCGGCTGTCGAAAACAGGACGCATCGTCAACGGCCAGGGCGCGGACACCGACATCGTGGTGGCGTCGGCCAAAGCCTATATCAACGCGCTGAACAAGCTGCATTCCAAGCTCGAGCGGTTGAACCCGCAGTTGTAAGACGGGAAAGTCCGGCGGCGCAAAAGCACCGGACCATGCAAAAAGGGCGCTGCGAAGCGCCCTTTTTTGCGTACGATGGCGGGGCGTCAGCCGTCGAATTTGAAACTAGAGGTCGAGGCCACTTTGAGCTGGTTCCTGATGTCCTTCACGCGCGGTACTGCCGCCGCCACTTCCGACGCATACACGGGTTCGCTGCCGCGATCGACGATGCCGGCGAGCGTCACGACGCCCTGATCGACGCAGATGGAGATATGCATTTTCTCGGTGCGCGGGTCCACGCGCAGCGCCGCCCGCACATGAGTCTCGAGCGCGAGGTTGGCGAGCATCTGCACGGATTGCGTGGTTTCCTGGAATTGCGGGTTCTTGACGAGCGCCATCACTTCTTCCACGCATTCGTCGATCGAAACGCGTTCGGTATTGAGCACCAGGTCGTACTGTTCGGAATCCTGCCAGTTGACGCCGAAATGACGGCGCGTGATCGCCGCGTGCGCTTCCTCGGAGAGTTTGATCTCGTTGGTGATGAACGCCTCGTCGTCGGAATTGAGCCGTTCCATCATGCGTTGCACGCGCACTTTCATGGGTGCGCACACGCGTACGCAAATCACGTGCCGGACCGGCCGCAGCAAATGCGCCGAGCCCCATCCGCGGATAACTGCGACATTGTCGCTCTCGGCGAGCGACAGAGTTTCGTCTGCGGTATAAATCGACAAGCTGGTCTTGTCGGTCGTGAGGCGTTCCCAGATATTGGCCTTGCCGTCGAGAAAACGCACGACGTGGCTTTTGCGCAGGCGCATCTTGTTGGCGAGATTGTCGATGATTTCATGGTGCACGACCGGCTTGCCGAGGCGCCCCGAGATGGCGCTGGCGACGTCCTTGCCGAGCGAGCCCATTTCACGGGTCATGGCGATGAGCGGCATGGCTTCCCTCCAAAAAATTCGCAACCGAAAGCTCAGGATATCACTACTCCATCCGCACGAGTCAGGGGCGGCGAGGCATTATTGCGGGGGTCGCGCGCGCCGCACGTAGACAATCGAAGCGACGAAACAAGCCATGGCAAGCACCACTTCCGCGCACGCCAGGTGCGCCGACAGGCCGCGGTCAGACCAGGCGCGCACTGCGCCTTCGGCAAAGTAGGCTAGTACCAGCATCGAGGTCCATTGGTAGGTGTATACCTTGCCGCGCAGGATGCCGAACAGCGGCGCCAGCAACGGCAGTATCTTGAGCGCCAGCAGCGAACCTCCCGGGCGCACGGGTGCCAGCCACAGCTCCCAGGCGAGCCCCAGAAAAATAAGGGCGATGAGGCTTGCCACCGTGACGCAATAAGGAGCGAGGGTTGTTCGCATTAAGCGCGTGCCTGCCCGGCCATCGCTTTGAGCGCGGCGCGCGCCTGATGTGCATCGACGACCGGCGGATCGAAATCGAAGCGCATGAGTTCGCCGTCGGCGCGCACATCGAAGCCGTCGCAGTCGATGCCGGCCATCGCGATGGCAGAGCAATCCCGGCGCTTGAAGTGGCGACAGAAGTCGCGCAGCGCAGAGACATGCCCGGCGTTCATGTGCGCGACGATGTCCGCCTCGCATTGAGCCATCGCGTTGGCGGGAGCCGCGTAGTCGTCGGCGGTTATCCATTCGATCGCGCCGAATCCGCCGATGTGGCGCAGCCTAAGCGGCGTAACGCGATAAAACGAAAAATCGCCGAGCGCGGCGAGCCGCGCGGCGTCCGGCACGTAGGCCATGTAACGCGCTTGCAGTGCAGCGAGGTCGGTGTCCACGCGCACCGCATCGCCAATTAGTGTGAGCCGGCTGCCTTGCTGCACATCGGTATCGGCGTCGCGCACGAGCAGGCTCACGCGCGGATCGGCGTCGATATTTTTCGTGTGTTCGGCGAGGCGGCTGATGAATAGAATCGGCCAGGCGGCGTGATCGGGTACGTAGGGCACGACCGATCCGAACGG
>JANYDM010000199.1 GCA_025363575.1 Betaproteobacteria bacterium
CGCGAAGGCAAGCGCGTCAACGCTCTGATGGCGCCGTTCGCGGCCAATCTCAGCAATGCAGATCTCAACAACATCGCCGCTCATTACACCGCACAAAAGCTCGCACCCACTGGCCTTAAAACGACTGCGGCCGATGCGGAAAACGGCGCGCGCCTTGCGCAGCAGTTCAACTGCGTGCAGTGTCACGGCCCCGCGCTCGCCGGCCAGCAGCACATCCCGCGCCTTGCCGGACAACAGCACGATTATCTCAAGACCCAATTGCGCGGCTTTCGCGCGGCGACCCGCTTCGATATGGATGGCCAGATGACGTCGGCAGCGCAGTCGTTGTCCGACGCCGACATTGAAGTCCTCGCGAACTATCTTGCCGGCATCAACTAAGCGCGAAGCGGCAGGCACAATGAAATATTCCGGCACGTTATCTGTTTTGCCCGCTTGCGTGCTCGCGGCACTGACGACAGGCGTGCCCGGAGCCAGTGCGCAGGAAGCGAAGCCGCCGACTGCGCCGGTCTTGCTCCCGGAAGTCGTCACCAGCGCGACGCGCACCGCGCGCGACAGCTTTGATCTGCCGGTCGCAATCGACAGCATTGACAAGAGCGTCATTCAGGAAGACCGCGCGCAAGTCAATTTGTCCGAGGCGCTGAACCGCGTGCCCGGCGTGGCGACGCTCAATCGCCAGAACTACGCGCAGGACCTGCAAATCTCGTCGCGCGGCTTCGGCGCGCGTTCGGCCTTTGGCGTGCGCGGCATCCGGCTTATCGCCGATGGCATTCCTGCCACGCTGCCCGACGGCTCGGGACAGGCGGCATCGTTCAACCTCGGCACCGCCGAGCGCATTGAAGTGATGCGCGGCCCATTCTCGACCCTGTACGGCAATTCCGGCGGCGGCGTAATCCAGGTCTTCACCGCCGACGGCCCGCCTGACCCGACGCTCACGGGCTCGATATTCGGCGGCAGCTACCGCACGTATAAAGGCGACCTGCAATTCGGCGGTCAGGCCGGCAGCGTCAACTACAATCTGGACGCATCGCGCTTTCATACCGACGGCTACCGCGACCACAGCACGGTCACGCGCGACCAGTCGAATGCCAAGCTCAAAGTTCCGGTGTCGACCGGCACGCTGACCATGCTCGTCAATACCTTCGACCAGCCGGAAACGCAAGACCCGCTCGGCCTGTCGCGCGCGCAGGCGATCAGCAATCCGCGCCAGGCTGACGTTTCCGCAACGACGTTCAACACGCGCAAAAGCGTGCGCCAGAACCAGGTGGGTTTTGTTTATGACATGAATCTGAGCGGCGCGGACAAATTATCGGCACGTACTTATCTGGGCGACCGCCAGGTCACGCAGTTCCAGGCCATTCCGCTGGCGGCCCAACTGGCTGCGACATCGTCGGGTGCGGTGGTCGATCAGGATTTCGGCTACGAAGGCGTTGGCCTGCGCTGGACGCATACAGCGGGCGCGATTGAACAGCCGCTGACCTTCAGCCTGGGTGTCGACGCCGACCGCATGGGCCAGCACCGCAAAGGCTATATCAATAACAACGGCATCTCGGGCGCATTGAAACGCGACGAAGACAATACCGTGATGAATACCGACATCTACGGCCAGCTGGAATGGAAGTTTGCATCTCGCTGGAGCGCAAGCGCTGGCCTGCGCCACAGCCATGTGAGCTTCGGCTCCAAGGATTATTACATCGCGGCGGGCAATCCAAACGACAGCGGCAGCGTAAGCTACAGCAGCACTTCGCCGGTCGCGGGCATTGTGTTCAGCGCCTCGCCGGCTGTGAACCTCTACGCGAACGTCGGGCGCGGCTTCGAAACTCCGACACTCATCGAACTCGCCTACCGCCCGGGCGGCGCGACCGGACTCAATCTCGCGCTGCAGCCGGCGACCAGCCTGCACAAGGAAATCGGCGCGAAAGCGAAAGTCGGCAAAGCGGCGCGCGTAAACCTCGCTGTTTTTGAAATCGACACCAGCAACGAAATTGTCGTCAACAGCTCGGTCGGCGGCCGCACCGACTACAAGAACGCGTCGACGACACGGCGGCGCGGAGCGGAGCTGTCGGTCGAAAGTTATCTTGGCGCGGGCTTCGAAGCGTACCTCGCGTATACGTGGCTCGACGCGCAGTTCACGCAGGCTTTTACCACCAACTCCACCAATTGCATTTCCGCCGTTGCCGCTGCCGTCAACGCCCCCGCCGGCAACAAGCTGCCCGGGGTGCCGGGTTATTCGCTGTTCGGCGAGCTCGTGTGGCGCCATGCGGCGAGCGGCTTTCACGCCGGGGCTGAAGTGCGCGCCAACGGCAAGGTCTACGTCAACGATTTGAATTGCGCGTCCGCCAATCCGTACACGATAGCCAATCTGCGCGCGGGCTTCGAACAGCGCGGCAGGAAATGGCGCTTGAGCGAATTCGTGCGCGTGGACAACATAACTGACCGCCAATATATCGGCTCCGTGATCATCGCCGACGGCAACAACCGCTTTTACGAGCCGTCGCCCGGGCGCAACTACCTGGTCGGCGTCAGCGCGCAACTCAGCTTCTAGCGCCGTCCGGCGGATTGCCAAGCAGCGCGCAAGCTGCAAGAATTCCGTTCCGGCCTCTGGAACGAAACATCGTGATTGCTCTCACTGTCAACGGCGAGCCCCGCCGCTTCGAACGACCGCTCAACTGCCGCCAGTTGCTCGAGCATCTCGAGCTGGCCGGCAAGCGCGTGGCCATCGAGCGCAACGGCGAAATCGTCCCGCGCGGCCGCCATGCCGAACAGTTGCTGGCTGACGGCGACACGCTGGAGATCGTGGTGGCCGTCGGCGGCGGCTGACCGGGGTCAATGCGGCGGCGCCATTAACGGCGCATACTTCCGAATCCTGTATCCCCTTCCCTCGTTTGCGGGGCAAGGCAGGATGGGGGAAACCAAATGACTATTTTATGAAACCCCACGAAAATCTCGACGCGCTGACCATCGCGGGCAAGCCGTATCAATCGCGGTTGCTCGTCGGCACCGGCAAGTACAAGGACTTCGCCGAGACTCGCGCCGCGATCGACGCCAGCGGCGCGCAGATCGTCACCGTCGCCATCCGCCGCACCAACATCGGCCAGGATCCCGGGCAGCCCAGCCTGCTCGACGTGCTGCCGCTGTCGCACTTTACTATTCTGCCGAACACCGCCGGCTGCTACACCGCCGACGATGCGGTGCGCACGCTCAGGCTCGCGCGCGAGCTTCTCGACGGTCACGATCTCGTCAAGCTCGAGGTGCTCGGCGATCAGAAGACGCTGTTCCCCAACATGGCGGAAACGCTGCGCGCCGCCGCCACGCTGGTCAAAGACGGTTTCAAGGTGATGGTCTACTGCAGCGACGATCCTATCGCCGCAAAACAGCTCGAAGAAACCGGCTGCTGTGCCGTCATGCCGCTCGCGTCGCTGATAGGTTCGGGCATGGGCATACTGAATCCATGGAACCTGCAAATCATCATCGACAACGCGAGAGTGCCGATCATCGTCGACGCCGGCGTTGGCACCGCTTCGGATGCGGCGATTGCGATGGAGCTCGGCTGCCAGGGCGTGCTGATGAATACCGCGATTGCGACCGCGAAAAATCCGGTCATGATGGCTTCAGCGATGAAAAAAGCGGTCGAGGCCGGACGCGAGGCTTTTCTGGCGGGGCGCATGGCGAAGAAACCTTATGCGGCCGTGGCCAGTTCGCCAAGCGACGGTACATTCACGGCCGGGCCACCGGTATAAAAACGCGGTCCTGCGCGGCTGGCGCTGCCGAAGCCGCGCCGCTACACTGCGGTGCAATGAACGACATGCACCGGCCCATCCGCAGTTTCGTCTTGCGTCAGGGACGCGTATCGAACGCGCAGCAGCGCGCGCACGAAACTCTCCTGCCGCAATTCGGCATCCCGTATGCGCCACAAAGGGTCGAACTCGGCCAGGTGTTCGGCCGTGACGCGCCCCGGATCCTTGAAATCGGCTTCGGCATGGGTGAGACGACCGCGGCGATTGCCGCGCAACATCCTGAAAACGATTATCTGGGCATCGAGGTGCACACGCCCGGCGTCGGCAGCCTGTTGAAGTTAATCGGCGAACAAGGGCTCGCCAATGTGCGCATCATTCAGCATGACGCAGTCGAAGTGCTGGACAACATGATTGCGCCCGCCGCGCTCGACGCGGCGCATATTTTCTTTCCCGACCCGTGGCCGAAGAAGCGCCATCACAAGCGGCGCCTCCTGCAGCCGGCGTTCGTCGCGTTGCTGGTAGAGCGCATGAAGCCCGGCAGCTACCTGCATGCCGCAACAGACTGGCAGGAATACGCCGGGCAGATACTCGATGTTTTACAGCGGGAGCCGCAGCTGACGAATACCGCGACGAACTATGCGGTGCGCCCGGACTACCGGCCGCAAACCAAGTTCGAAAGCCGCGGTCTCAAGCTCGGCCACGGCGTGTGGGACATCATCTTCAAGCGGCGCTGAAAGAACTTAACCCGAAGCGGAGGAATGCGATGAACAATGAAAAAATTAAAGTACGCGTTACCGAAACCGGCCAGACGATGGATGTGGTGGTTTACGACAAGCGGGCCTCCGGTATACAGGTCGTGCTCGGCGAAGGCGTGCACAGCGTGAAATGCGAACTCACGCCGACGCGCACGGGGGCCGCCTACGTCGGATCGGTGATGGGCCGCGAAATCGTCTACGAGCGCAATCGCGAGCAGGTGCAGGCGGACATCGACCGGCTCAATCCGAAGCTGCGCGAATTCAAGCGCTGACGCAGCGCGCCGCGCGCATCGGCTAAGGCTCGACTCTGAGGTTGGCTTCCTTGACGAGCTTGCCCCAGCGTGCTGCTTCGGCCGCCATGAATTGACCGAACTGCTCCGGCGTGCTGGAGACCGTTTCCACGCCGAGCTCGCCGAGCTTGGTCTTTACGTCTGGCGTCGCCAGCGCCTTCACGAGATCGCCATTTACCTTGTCGATAATAGAGCGCGGCACGCCGGCCGGGAACAGGATGCCCCACCAGTTGACCGCGGCGAACCCTTTGATGCCTTCTTCCGCGAGGGTCGGCAGCTCCGGCGTGAACGGCCAGCGCTTTTCACTGGTGACTGCGATGGCGCGCAGCTTGCCGGTCTTCATCGCCTGCATCGCGGGCAACGCATCGGAAAACATGGTCGTTATCTGCCCGCCCATCACATCGGTGATGGCGAGCGCGTTGCCCTTGTACGGGACGGTTATCATATCGACAGCGGCGAGCCGCTTGAACATCTCGCCCGCAAAATGCGACATGCTGCCCGGGCCGCTCGTGCCGTAACTCAATTCGCCGGGACGCCGCCTGGCCAATGCGATCAGTTCCTTAGTGTTCTTCACCGGCAGTGTCGCCGGCACGACGAGAATATTGGCGGAGTTGGTAATCCGGCTCACCGGCGCAAAGTCTTTTTGCCAGTCGTACGAGACCCGCGCGAGCAGCGGCTTGGCGACGACCGGGCCGAAGTTACCGAGCAGAAAGGTATAGCCGTCCGCGGGCTGCTTCGCCGCGTACTCCATGCCGATGGAGCCGTCGGCGCCCGGCCGCGAATCGACGAGCACGATCTGGCCCCAGTACTCGGTGAGCTTCGCGCCGATGATGCGCGCCATCACATCCGAACTGCCTCCAGGCGGATACGTAACGATGAACTTCACCAGCTTGTTGGGATAATCCTGCGCCTGTGCGTGCAAAGCGCCGCCCCCAAAAGCGCATACGGCGACGCTCGCACAAAATATCCGGCTGACAGCTTGCATGACTCCTCCATGGCTGGGCTTGTGACTGCGGCACACATTGTAGAGCCTGCTCCGCAAATCCGCACGCGTTGCATCATCATCTGCGACAAGAAGGAGCATCGGCAGGCGCGCCACCGCTCGGCGGCAGAAAAATCTGCAGCAAATCGTTGAGGAAGCGCCGGCCGAGCGCGGTCGGCTCGACGCGTTGATGATCGCGCCTCAACAATCCTTTTGCCTCCGCCTGCTCGAGCGGCTTCAATATCGCCGTCAACGGAATGCCTGCGCGCTCTTCGAACAGCACCAGCGGGAAGCCACCGTTCAGACGCAGTGCGTTCATCATGAATTCGAAACCGATTTCGCGCGCGGCAACATCGTGCTGCTCCTGTATCGCGCCATCCGTCAGCGCGCCGTCCATGTATTGTTTCGGCTGCTTGTAGCGCGCCTGGCGCACGATGCGATCGGGAAATGAAATTTTGCTGTGCGCGCCCGCGCCGATGCCGAGATAGTCGCCGAACGACCAATAGTTCATGTTGTGCCGCGACTGCCTGCCGGGCAGCGCGAACGCCGAAGTCTCGTAGTGGCGATAACCGGCCGCGCCGAGCTTCTCCTCGATGGCATCCTGCATCTCTGCCGCCGCATCGTCGCCCGGCAGCGCCGGAGGATAGCGGTGAAAGTAGGTGTTTGGCTCGAGCGTCAGGTGATAGGCCGACAGATGCGGCGGCGCATAAGCGAGCGCGGTGTCGATATCCGCGAGCGCCGCCTCGGGCGTCTGCTCCGGCAAGCCGTACATGAGGTCGAGATTGAAATTGTCGAAATTCGCGCGCGCGATTTCGATCGCCGCGCGCGCCTCATCACTATCATGTATTCGCCCCAGCGCCTTCAATTGCGCGGGACTAAAACTCTGGATGCCGATCGATAAACGGTTAATACCTGCCTGCCTGAACGCGCGGAATTTTTCGGCTTCGAACGTTCCCGGGTTGGCCTCCAGCGTAACCTCGGCCTCGACCGACAACGGCACGCGCGCGCGCACGGCATCGAGTATGCGCGCTATGCTGGCCGCCGAAAAAACACTCGGCGTGCCGCCGCCGAAAAAAACCGTGTAAACCTTGCGGCCCCAGATCAGCGGCAGCGCCGCTTCGAGATCCGCGATCAATGCGTCGACGTAACGGTCTTCCGGCGCCGGCTCGCGAATCTCATGCGAGTTGAAATCGCAATACGGGCATTTGCGCACGCACCACGGAATGTGGATATAGAGCGACAGCGGGGGCAGTGCCTTGAACCGCGGGGCGAGCATAGCGAGGGGCCGAGGATCGAGGATCGAGGATCGAGGTGAACGCACGGTAGACAAGCACTATCGCCGAAACGGCGTCCTCGATCCTCGATACTCGAGCCTCGATCCCGCAAGCCTGGCGACCAGTGCGGCTAGCGCCTGGCCGCGATGGCTGATGCGATTTTTTTCTGCTGGCAAAAGTTCCGCGCCGGTTTTCTTCAGCGCTGGAATCAGGAACAGCGGATCGTAGCCGAAGCCGCCCGCGCCGCGCGGCGCTTTGAGAATCTCGCCGTGCCATTCGGCTTCGCAGATCATCGGCTGCGGATCGGCGGCGCACCGCGTGAGCACGATCGCGCAATAGTAATGCGCGCGGCGGTCGGTTGCCTGCGCCAGCATATCCAGCAGCTTGCAATTGTTTCGCGCGTCCTGGTCCGCGCGTCCTGCGGCGGCGGCCTCCGCAAAGCGCGCTGAACGCACGCCGGGCGCGCCATCGAGCGCGTCAACGCAGATGCCGGAATCGTCAGCGAGCGCCGGCAGCCCCGTGTGCGCGCTGGCGTGGCGCGCCTTGGCCAGCGCGTTCTCGATGAATGTGCAGTGCGGCTCCGCGGCCTCGGGCACGCCGAGCGTGGACTGCGCGACGATTTCGATGTCGAGCGGTGCCAGCAGCGCACCTATCTCATTCAGCTTGCCGACGTTGTTCGTGGCAATGACGAGCTTCTTAATATTCATAGACTAAATCGCGAACCGCAAAGGCAAAGCTTTTGCCGTTCAGTTTTTTAAAGCCGCCTTCTGCGCCGCGATGAGCTGCTGGATGCCATTCTGCGCGAGATCGAGCAGTGCATTCATTTCGGCGCGCGAGAACGGCGCGCCCTCTGCGGTGCCCTGCACTTCGATCAGCCCGCCGCTGCCGGTCATCACGACGTTCATGTCGGTGTCGCACGCGGAGTCTTCCGGATAGTCGAGATCGAGCACCGGCACGCCCTGATAGACGCCGACGGAGACCGCGGCGACAAAATCGCGCAGCGGCGTCGCCGCCAGCAATTTCTTTTCGAGCAGCAAGCCGACCGCGTCGTGCACCGCGACGAACGCGCCGGTAATCCCCGCCGTGCGCGTGCCGCCGTCCGCCTGGATCACGTCGCAGTCGATTTGCAGCGTACGCTCGCCGAGGGCCTTGAGGTCGACCACCGCGCGCAGCGCGCGGCCGATCAGGCGCTGAATTTCCTGCGTGCGGCCCGACTGTTTGCCGCGCGCCGCCTCGCGGTCGGAGCGCGTGTTCGTCGCGCGCGGCAGCATGCCGTATTCGGCAGTAAGCCAGCCCTGCCCGCGGCCCTTCAGAAACGGCGGCACTTTGTCTTCGACGCTGACAGTGCACAGGACCTTGGTATCGCCGGCCTCTATCAGCACCGCGCCTTCGGCGTGACGCGTGTAGCGGCGTGTGATCCGGATGTTGCGCAGCTCGTCTGGCGCGCGCTTGCTGGGCCGCATAATGTGCTATCTTTCCTGGCTGAATTTGAGGACTGATCCGACAATGCGGTGAGCCCGGCCAAGGCCGGTTACGCAAGCCGCATATTTTACCCTTCACTGCGCAGTTTTCGCCCGCGACGGACAAAATGATTTACAGCATGACCGGATTTGCCAGCGCCGCCCGTGAGCTCTCGACGGCCGTGCTCAACCTTGAAATCCGCTCGGTCAACCACCGCTACCTCGATCTGCAGTTCCGCCTGCCCGATGAATTGCGCGCGCTCGAGCCCGGCTTGCGCGAAGCGATCGTCGCCCGGCTGAACCGCGGCAAGATCGAATGCCGCATCGGGCTCAATGCTTTGCCCGCGGCGCAAAAGTCTTTCGAGTTGAATGCCGAAGTCCTCAAGCAACTGCGGGCGCTGAGTGAAAAGCTGCGCCTGGCCTGGCCCAGCGTGCCCGGCCTCACGGCGGCGGAAATTCTGCGCTGGCCCGGCATGCTGGGCGCGGAATCGGTTTCGCTCGACGAGATGCGCGCGGCGTGCAACGAGGCACTGCAGGCGGTGCTCGCCGAGTTCACGGCCTCGCGCGCGCGCGAAGGCGAAAAACTCAAAGCAGTGCTGCTCGAGCGCGTCGCTTCGATGGAAGAGCGCGTGGCCACGGTGGCGCCGCGCATGCCGCAGGTGCTCGCGGCCTACCGCGACAAGCTGGCCGCGCGCCTGCATGAGGCGATGGCCGTCAACGATGACGAGCGCATCCGCCAGGAGATCACGCTCTTCGCCAACCGTGTCGACGTCGACGAGGAACTGTCGCGGCTCGCCGCCCATTTCAGCGAGATCAAGCGCATCCTCGACAAAGGCGGCGCCGTCGGCAAGCGGCTCGACTTCATGATGCAGGAGCTCAATCGCGAAGCAAATACGCTGGGCTCGAAATCCGTCGACAGTGAAGTCACGCAGGTCGCGCTCGATTTGAAGCTTCTGATCGAGCAGATGAGAGAACAGATTCAGAACATCGAATAGGATTGAGGAGCGGGATTGAGGATTGAGTCGGTCACACGAAATGGATTGATTCGTGGTACGAACGATCAGGGGCGTATGCATCCCTCCTCCTTTCGGTCGCCGCGAACGATCCCTCGATCCTCAAGCCTTAAATCTTAAGCCTCAGTCCTCCTTCTTATGAGCGGAAACTTATTCATCGTCTGCGCGCCGTCCGGGGCCGGCAAAACGAGCCTGGTCGCCGCGTTGTTGAAAATCGATGCCGGCATCAAGCTGTCGGTTTCGTACACGACGCGCAGCCCGCGGCCGGGGGAAGCGGACGGCCGCGAATACCATTTCGTTACGCGCCAGAAATTCGAGGAGATGATCGCGGCGGGGGCGTTTCTCGAAAGCGCGCTGGTGCACGACAACTATTACGGCACTTCACAGCCGTGGATCGATAGCCAGCGTGTTGCGGGCGCCGATATCCTGCTCGAAATCGACTGGCAGGGCGCCGCCCAGGTGCGCAAGATGATCCCGGACGCGGTCGGCATTTTCATCCTGCCGCCCTCGTTCGAGGCCCTGATTGGCCGGCTCAACAAGCGCGCACAAGACCCCCCGGAGGTGATCGAGCGCCGCATCGCCGCCGCACGCACCGAAATCGGCCACGTCAGCGAGTTTAACTATGTTATTATTAACGATAATTTCGATGAGGCGGTGCGGGACCTCGGCAGCATAGTCCGCGCCCGGCGTCTGCTGACAGCCGGCCAGCTTGCACGTCATGGCGACCTGGTCAGACGTATGACCTGAAGCGCCGGCCGCGGCACGCAGCGCGGCAGCATGAATTGAAATGTATGCGGGCTCCTCCGCATGATTGCAGCGAATTCTTAAGGAAACTACCCATGGCACGCATCACCGTCGAAGATTGCCTCAAGATCATCCCCAATCGCTTTGAGCTGACACTCGCCGCGACGTATCGCGCGCGGCAGATTGCCAACGGCGCCACGCCGATGATCGAGGCCAATCGCGACAAGTCCACCGTTATCGCCCTGCGCGAGCTCGCCGAAGGTCATTACGGCCTCGACATTCTCAACAAGACGCCGTCATGACGCGGGGCTGAGGCCCCGCGAAAGCGAGCCCGGCGCCACGCGCGCCGCTCGCTCTTCCGCGCCCGTCCCGCCGCCTTGCCGGCTGCGCCATGCCTGAAGCCGCCACGCTGTTCAAAGAATGGGCCGGCTATCTCAAGCCGGACGATGTAGCGCGGATAGAAACCGCCTATCAATTCAGCGAGGCTGCGCATAGCGGTCAGTTCCGCGCCTCCGGCGATCCGTACATCTCGCACCCTCTCGCGGTCGCGAACATACTCGCGCAACTGCATCTCGACTCGCAGGCCCTGTCCGCCGCGTTGCTGCACGACGTGATGGAGGACACGGCCGTCACCAAGGCCGAATTAAGCCGCAAATTCGGCAAACCCGTGGCGGACCTCGTCGACGGCGTGTCGAAGCTCGACCGCATTGAGTTCGAGACGCACGAGGAAGCGCAGGCCGAGAATTTCCGCAAGATGCTGCTGGCGATGGCGCGCGATGTGCGCGTCATTCTGATCAAGCTCGCCGACCGCCTGCACAACATGCGCACGCTCGACGCCGTGCCGCCGGCCAAGCGCCAGCGCATAGCGCGCGAAACGCTCGAAATCTACGCGCCGATCGCCAACCGGCTGGGGCTCAACAGCATTTACCAGGAGCTCGAAGACCTCGCCTTTGTCTATCTTTATCCGGCGCGCAACCGCGTGTTGTCGAAAGCGCTCAAGAGCGCGCGCGGCAACCAGCGCGAAGTGGTGGGCAAGGTCGAAGAGGCGATCAACAAACGGCTGAAGAAAGACGGCATCGGGGCGGTGGTGCACGGCCGCGAGAAACATCTCTACAGCATTTACCGGAAGATGCGGGAGAAGCACCTGTCATTCGCCAAGGTGCATGACGTGTTCGGCTTCCGCATCATCGTCAAGGACGTGCCGTCATGCTATCTCGTGCTCGGCGCGCTGCATGCGCTCTACAAGCCGATCCCGGGCAAGTTCAAGGATTACATCGCGATCCCCAAGGCCAACGGCTATCAGTCGCTGCACACCACGCTGTTCGGCCCGTTCGGCAGCCCCATTGAAGCGCAGATACGCACGCAGGAGATGCACAAGATCGCGGAAGCCGGCGTCGCTTCGCATTGGCTTTACAAGAGCACCGACGCGTCGCTCAACGAGCTGCAGAAGAAAACGCACCAGTGGCTGCAAAGCCTGCTTGAAATCCAGTCGGGCAGCGGCGATTCGACCGAGTTTCTTGAGCACCTGAAAGTCGATCTCTTTCCCGACGCGGTGTACGTGTTTACGCCCAAAGGCAAGATTTTGTCGCTGCCGCGCGGCGCCACCGCCGTCGATTTCGCGTATGCCGTGCATACCGATATCGGCAATCGCTGCGTGGCGGTCAAGATCAACGACGAGCTGATGCCGCTCAGGACCGAGCTGAAAAACGGCGAGCGCGTCGACATCATCACCGCCTCGCATGCCAAGCCGAATCCGTTATGGCTCAACTACGTCATCACTGCCAAAGCACGCTCGCACATCCGGCATTTTCTAAAGACAGTGCAATCGCAGGAGTCAGCACAGCTCGGCGAGCGCCTGCTCAACCAGGCATTGAGCGTCCTGCGCACGGGCGCCGGCGAAATCAAGGATGCGCAATGGGACAAGCTGCTGAAGGACACGGGCGCAAAATCGCGGCAGGACATACTCGCCGATATCGGTTTGGGCAAGCGCCTGTCCGTGGTCGTCGCCCGCCAGCTGCTTTCGCTCGGCAACGCGACCGGCGACGAACGCAGGAATGTCGGCCCGGTAATGATCCGCGGCTCCGAAGGCATGGCCGTGCAGTTCGCGCACTGCTGCAAACCGATTCCGGGCGACCCGATCATAGGCCTCATCAGCAAAGGCCAGGGCATGGTTATCCATACTCATGATTGCCCCGTGATCGTAAAGACGCGCGCCGATCCCGGCAAAGTCATCGACGTCGAATGGGCGCCGGAGACCAAAAAGCTTTTCAACGTCAGCATCAACCTCGTCACGCTGAATCAGCGCGGCGTGCTCGCCAAGGTCGCCGCGGCGATTGCCAGCGCAGAGTCGAACATCGATAACGTAACGGTCGACCCCGAGCAGGGCGATCAATACGCGACCATGCATTTCACCTTGCAGGTTTTCAATCGCCTGCACCTCGCACAAATCATGCGCGTGCTGCGCCGCTTGCCCGAGGTAATACGCATCACCCGCGTGACGCGCTAACAGCAGAATTCAGATTCCTAACTCCAGGATCCTGCCGTGCTATTTGCGGCGCCGGCAAATGTCATTGCCGTCGCGCCAGCCCATGGCGTAGTCGGTTTCGGTCTTGAAGCGCTGTTCATCGCGGGTCCGGCTCGCGGCTCCGACGCTCGCACAGCCATCGGCGTAGCCGGCGCGAAACGCCGGCGAATATCCAGCGAGATTGACGCTAGGTGCGACAGCCGGTTTGCCGGGCACCGGGGCCATGGGGGTTGTCGTCGAAGGAGAGGTCGCGCAGCCCGCGAACAAGACTGTCAGCCCGATGGCCGTTCGAATTCGCATTTTTCCACCTCTCCCCTGTTTACTACGATTCGCTGCTGCGGGCGCTGGACGCTTAAAACACCCTCGTCAAGACTCCCACGGCCAGCACGCTCATGACGCTGACTGACACTGCCGCGATGACCAACAGCGAATATAGCAGCCCGTTGCCGCTCGAGGTTCTTGGCTCAAATTTCACTCATGTAGTAGCTACTTGCGCCTGCACTATGCCGCGTTAACTGCGCGGCAACGTGAAATAAAATGTCGCGCCCTGCCCTTCCGCCGAATCGACCCAGATACGGCCGCCGTGACGCTCGGTGATTTTCTTGCAGATCGCGAGCCCGACGCCGGAACCCTCGAACTTGCCCACACTATGCAGGCGCTGAAACATTTCGAATATGCGCTCCGAGAATCTCGGATCGAGACCGATGCCGTTGTCGCGCACCGAGAATTTCCAGTCGTCGCCCGCCGCCTCGACGCCGACATGGACGACGGGCTGCTTCGCGCCGCGGAACTTCATGGCATTGGCGAGCAGGTTCTGCAGAAGCTGCTCGAGTTGCCCCGCGTCGGCCAGCACGGTCGGCAGCGGATCGTGCGTAATGGTCGCACCGCTTTCGGCGATGCTCTGCGCGAGATTCGCCAGCACGCGTCCGAGCAGCGCCTCGGCATCGATGAGTTCGCGCACGACGCGTTCGTGCCCGGTGCGCGAGAACTCGAGCAGATCGTCGACCAGCCTGCGCATGCGCGTCACGCCGGTGACGATGAAACCGAGAAACTCGCGCCCGTCCGTGTCAAGCTTGTCCTGGTAGCGGCGATTCAGCATGTCGGAAAAATTGATCACCGTACGCAGCGGCTCCTGCAGGTCGTGCGAAGCGACGTAAGCGAACTTCTCCAGCTCGGCGTTGATGCGCGAAAGCTCCGCGGTGCGTTCGGCGACGCGCTTCTCCAGCTCATCGTGCGCTTTTTGCAGCGCCTGCTCGGCCTGCTTGAGTTCGGTGATATCGCGCAGTATCGAAGCCATGCCGATCACCGTCCCGCTGCTGTCTTTGATCGGGGATCCGCTCAGCGACACATCGACGCGATGGCCGTCCCTGGCGACGCGCACCGTCTGATAGTTCGATACCTGCCGGCCCTGCAGCAGCTGCTGCCGGTTTTCCCTGATCTCGTGCTGCCGCTCTGCCGGCACCATGGCCAGGTCGCGTCCCACCACCTCCGCCGCGCTGTAACCGAGCAGGCGCTCGGCACCGTCATTCCATGACAATATCCTGCCGTCGAGATCGCGGCTGAGAATAGCGTCCTGCGACGACTCGACGATCGCCGCCAGCCGCGCGCGCGTCTCCTCGGCTTCCTTGCGATCGGTGGTATCGCGGGTAATCTTGGCAAACCCGCGCAGGCTGCCGGTCTCATCGTTCAACGCCGAAATGATGGTGTTGGCCCAGAAGGCCGAGCCGTCCTTGCGCACGCGCGCGCCCTGCTCTTCGTAACGGCCGTTGTGCGCCGCCAGGTCGAGCTCGAGCTTCGGCTTGCGGGAGGCAATATCGGCTTCGGGATACAAATACTCAAACGAACGGCCGACGATTTCGGGCGCGGTATAGCCGAAAATTTTCTGTGCCCCCTGATTCCAGCTCGTGATGCTGCCTTCGAGGTCCAGCCTGAAAATCGCGTAGTCCTGGATGCCGTCGATCAGCAGCCGGAAGCGCTGCTCGCTTTCCCGCAGGTCGCGTTCGGCGCGCGTGCGCGCGGCGATGTCTTCCTGCAACTGGCGGTTCAGCGCCTGAAGTTCCCCGGTGCGCTGATGCACGCGCTGCTCGAGCCGCGCGTGTTCCTCGCGCAGCTGCTCCATCGCCATGCTGCGCTCGCGGACCACCGCACAGAGCACCAGCCCCATCGCGGCAAGCACGATAATGTAGGTAAGCAGCAGGAGCAGCGAAGTATTCACGTCGCCTGTCGCGAACGGCCCGCGCCCGCCGAGCGTGTACAAAAGCGCAATCGCGCACACTGCGGCGATGAGCGTGGACGTTTCGCGCTGGCCGAAACGAAATGCCGACCACAGGATGAACGGCACCATCAGATAGGAGCGCGGTATCGGCGGCGAGTAACGCGCGCTGCCGCTGAATGCCAGGTAGGCCGCCGCCAGCAAGAGCAGCGCGAGACAGGCTGCTTCGTATTTTTTTTGCCGCGTCCACGGCTCACCGCCGCCGCGGCACCAGCTCAGAATCAGCGGCACGAAGATGATAATGCCGGCCGCATCTCCCAGCCACCATGTCCAGCCGTTCGCGAAAAGCTCGCTCAACGATACGCTGGTTGTCAGCGCAATCGGCAGCGCGCCGAAACCGGCGGCCACCGTCGAGCAGAGCGCTGCCGCGACGATGAACAAAATCACGTCTTCGCCGCGCTTGAAGCGATACGGCACGCCGATGAACAGACGGATCAGCGCCGCGCCGGCCAGCGCTTCCAGCGTGTTGCCGCTGCCGATGACCAGTGCCGCCAGCACCGAGGACTTGATCGAAAAGTTGATCAGCGCCGCGCCCAGCCAGATGCCCGGCCAGATGCGGGTGCCGAACATCAGCACGGCGGCCAGCGCGATTCCCGACGGCGGCCAGACCGCGGTCGCGTAGCCAGGCGGGATTGCGAGAGCGAGCGACAGCTTGGCCGCCGCGATATACGTTATCGCCAGCAGCGCAACCCGGCTCGTCCACGACATTTTCCTCATGACGGCCAAGAATTGCCGCATAGACTCACCGCTTCGTCCTCGATAAACGCCGGCTTATGCGTACGCCGGAACAGCGCCCTGTCAGGCAACCGGGTGCGGCGGCGTCATTGCACCGGATTATATTCCGGCTGCGCCGGGTGCGCGGAACCTGCCTCCCGGCGTCGCGGTCTCAGCCTGATATGCGTTAACATTGGGCCGACTGCCCATGGAGAGCTGATGATACTTTCGCGCGAGCCCGCGTCCGGCCCTGCCTCCGCCCCTGCGGAGGCAGGCGATGCCGCCGCGCCGCTCGAGATTCTGCTCGTCGAAGACAATCCCGCCGACGTGCGCATGATGGAAGAAGCGGTGCGCGTCGCCGGCATCGCGTGCCGATTGCATGTAGTCGAAGATGGCATGCAGGCAATTTCATTTCTCTTGCAGACGCGACAGTTCACCACGGCGCCGAAACCGCACATCGTGCTGCTCGACCTCAATGTGCCGAAGCTCAACGGTCACGAAGTGCTCGGCGAAATCAAAAGCAGCGTCAGCCTGCGGGACATTCCGGTTGTGGTGCTTACGTCGTCGCGGTCGGCCAGCGACCGGCAAAAAAGCGAGCACATGAAGGCCGCCCGCTTCATGACCAAGGCCGCGGGACTCGAGGCGTGCGTCGAGCAGATAAAGACCATCGCCGCCCTCGCGCGATCCTGAGCCGCAGCACCGGATCGTCAATGCGCGTGCATGATCGCGCGCGGCACCAGCGAGTTGCCCCCCAGCACTTTGAGCGACGGGTCCTTACTTTCCAGACAGATTTTTTGCAGCGCGAGAAAAGCACGCCCGGCGGCCGTGTCGTGCCAGAACCAGTGCAGCACCGTTTGCGCATCCGGATTGCCCGGTTTGGCTGCGGCAGCCTCGTAATAGTACGCGCGCAGGTCGTCGCAAACGATTTTCAGGGATTCACCGGCGTTCATGCCCTCGAGGCCGGCCGCCGGCGCTGACTGCAGATACGACGTCACGAACTGCGCCGCGGCATCCATCGTCATTCCGCTTAAGCCGGTAGTCGTGCGCGCGCGGCGCTTCGCCGCCAGCTCGTGCCAGGGCGCAAGCTCCTCGATCTCGCGTACGAGGGCGGCACCGAGATCGTTGCTGTCCGTCGCGCGCTCGAAGCTGACCGGACAGGCTATGCCTTCGGTTTCCGCTGCAGTAACCGCCGGCGCGTCTTCCGCATAATCTTCTAGCACCGGCCCCGCCGGCGCTTCGAGCAGTCGCAGCACGGCCGTCAGCACGCACCGCTGAAATTGAGGATCGCCGGGAACGCCGAACGGACGCCCGAGCATGAACGGCACCCACAAGGCGCGCGGCGGATGAATGGCGGCCGTATGTTCGCGCACGAGGGAGATTTGCGTGGTGGCGATGCCCGCCGTCTCGAGGTAGTGGCCGAGTGCGCCGACGGCGCACGTGCAGTTCGGTCAGACCGGACTCAAGAGCACCGCGTCGACGCGGTCGTCTTGCAGCAACGCTGCGAGTTCGCGCGCTTTCGGCTCGAGCTTGCGGATGGGTGCCGCGCCCATGAATGAATAATGGAAATTGGCGACGGACCCGATCACGCCTTCGCGTGCGAGCTCGTTGAGACGATCGAGCGGAAACGCAACGTTATGATCTTCCTGGAAACCCGTGCGGTCGAAATTCACCGACTGATGGCTCATCACCAGTTCGGCCGCCGGTGTATCGCCCGCAATGACCCGGTAGTCTGTCGCCGTCGCGCTGGGGCCGAACGGCCGGTCGCCGCGCACCTGCAGCCCTGCCGTCGATACGATTGCGATGCGGCATTGCGCGAGCGGCGGCGGCTTCACCCAGGGACGCGCGACGAATTCGTCGAGACCTTGCAGCTTGTCCCGCATGTGCTGCTGCTCGAAAGCTGGCAAATCGGCGAGTCTGACCATCTTTACACTCCTCAACCATGCAATTCTCACCTTCCCCTTTGCCGCGAAGCAAATCCCCTTGAGGGACAAGGGGAAGCAAGCATAGCGGCGAGGGGCACCCGCGATGGGGATGGGGTCCACCGAAAAAACTTTCTATACCAACGCTGCGACCTTCAACTCTGCGGCGAGCTGCTCGAGACTTTGCCGCAACGGCGCCGGCAACGGAATCCCCGACCGCGTGCGCTCCTCGCGCTTCGCGTGGCTTTGCTCGCCGGGCAAACGTATCGAGTCGACGCCCGGCAAACGCTTCGAATTGCGAATGTCGCGGATCAACTCATCGACGCTCGCCTTAAATGCTCCGAGCTCGCGGAACATCGCGACGTTGATGGCCACAATCACATGACCCGTGTTGGTCGGCGTCGTATCGTCGTTGTTGAAGTCGACCACGTCGCGTCCCATCGCAGCGCCGTTCAGCGTTCCGGCGAGCAGCCCGAATACCAGCGCGAGCCCGTAACCCTTGTAGCCGCCGATCGGCAGCAGCAGGCCTTCATTCGCGCGCTTGGGATCGGTAAGCGCTTTGCCCATGCGATCGATCATCCAGCCTTCGGGCATGGTTTCGCCGCGTTGTGCCGCCGTTTTCACTTTGCCATAGGCAGCGACCGTAGTCGCCATATCGAGAACGATAGGCGGCTCCGTCCCTGCCGGTACGCCGACCGCGATCGGATTCGTCGACAGCAGCATGTCGAGTCCGCCCCACGCGGCAAGATGGTTCGCATTGCCGACCGCGAGATACAGCCCGATCATATCGTGCGCGATCGGCATGCTGGCATATAACGATGCGGGGCCGGCGTGATTGCTTGCCTTGACGCCGACCCATGCCACACCCACGGTCCGCGCTTTCTCGATCGCCCTTTCTGCGGCGAAGCGCATGACGAGATGCCCCATGCCATTGTCGCCGTCGACCAGCGCCATGCCCGGCGCCTCGCGCTCGATGCGGATGCTCGGCTTGATGTTCACCGCCCCGCCCTTGATGCGGCGTATGTATTGCGGCAGGCGGAATACGCCGTGCCCGTCCGCGCCGTTCAGATCTGCGCGGGCCATCAGGTCGGCGATGCCGGCGGCTTCGGTTGCCGAGATGCCCACTGCCACGAAGGCACGTTCGATAAATGCTTGCAGTTCAGCTGCGGCTACTGTGCCTGATCCGGATTTCATGGGCGGATTTTATCCGGTTCCACGCTCTCGCGAACCGGCAGGTGCGGCGCGTGTAGAGATGAATAGAGTACGCAAAACGCGGTGCAGTAGAAAACCATCCAGTGCCCGGAGAATCCGCGAATGACCGCAGGCGGCGCATCACTCATCGTTTGCACGCCGCGGGTGGTGGTCAGGATCTGCACGATGAAGTTGCAAACCGCGTAGCCGACGAGCACGTACAGGGCTTTTCTCATCCACGGCGGACATCCGGACAATGCGACTTTCCAGAAATCATTGCGGTCGGCGTAGCGCGTGGTCTTGATGCAGACGAGCACGGTTGGAATCCAGACCACGAAGACCCCGATATGCAGGGCCCACACCAACGAACCGCCGGGCAAGGACATCCCGGCCCACGCGATGGCGTGCGCAGCCGCACTCAATGCCAAGCCGGCGCCGGCAAGCAGTGAGAGGGGATAAAGAAAAGAATTCATAAAAACCGGCCGCGGTACGCGCGCCATGCGCATCCCTGTCTATTTTAGTTCTTCATAAGTGCCGCCGCCGCGGGCCGCGCCATCATATTGTTGCTGTGAAACGCGCCGTGCACCACCTCCAGCCGCCAGCCGAACTCGCACTTTAATTCCGCGGCGCGCTGCTTCGCCTCCTTGATGAAGTTGTGGCTTACTCTGCACGCGGGGATAAGCATAGTTGCTGTTGCTCCATTGCCTGCCGTCAACTGTACGCACCCGCGCGATTTGGACGCGCCGCGTAAAAAACGCGGCGATGATGGCGCTCAGCGATCGGCCAGTCATGCGTGGATTAAACTTTGTCCCGGACCTATTGACTGGTCGTTGGTTCCGGCTTCGGCGATCCCGTCTGGGCGCCACTTCCGCCCGCCGGCACCGAACGCAACCATGCCAAAGTGTCTTTACCGAGCGTAACGGCGATGCGCTCCATGATCGGGCACGTGCCGCTCATCCCGCCGAAAAATCCCCCGTGCGATCCGCGGTTCAAAACTTTGCTCACGATGGGCTTCGCGTCTTGCATCAAGTCGGCGCGTATCGTTATGGATTTGGCGCCGCTCCAGTTGCCGCCACCGACACCCTGCACGGCGATGATTGTCAGCAACAGGGATTTATCGCTGCCCCCGGTTTTCGGATCGGGGGTCGCGACCGACTTTGGATAGAGCGTGCTGACCGCTTTAAAGACATGGTTGCCGATAAGCGCCTCGATTCCGCATTCCCTGCGTACGGCAGACACCACCGGCGCATCCTTGTCGTACACCGCGGGGACCTGTATGAAAAGTGTTTCTTCGGCATGCGCACTCACGGCGATTAGCAGCGCCCCGATACAGATACCGATCCTGAAGCAGCTTCGCGTTACGCCCATCTCCGGTTCCTTTAATTGCAACGATGCCTGACCGCGGAGCATGTCATATGCGAGGACATCTGCCAATCGGGTGCACGGTGCACTGCGCCCGCCGCGCTATTCCAGGTGGATATTCGCTTCCTTGACGACGCGCGCCCAGCGCGCAAGGTCCGCCTTGAGGAATGCGGCGAAGTCCGCCGGCGTACTGGCGACAGGCTCAGCCGCATCGGCGGATATGCGCTGCTCGAGATCGGGCGCGAATAATTCCCTGGCGGCGTCCTGCTGAAACTTGCGCACGACTTCGGGGGGTGTCGCCTTAGGCGCGAGCACTCCCATCCAGGCGGTGAATTCGTAGCCGGGAACGCCCGACTCCGCGACCGTCGGCACGTCGGGCAGCGCGCGCGCACGCCGCGGCGTCGTGACTGCCAGCATCCGCAACCTGCCCTGCTTGACGTGCGGCAGCACTGACATCGGGCTGCCGAACGCGAATTGCATGCGCCCTGCCAGCGTGTCGTTGAGGGCTTGCGGCACGCCTTTATACGGCACATGCAGGACATCGATCCCGGCCATGATGCGTAGCAGTTCGCCTGCCAGATGGTTCGATGTGCCGTTGCCGCCCGTGCCGAAGTTGAGCTCGCCGGGTTTTGCTTTCGCGAGTGCGATGAGCTCCTGCACAGTGCGCACCGGCACCGCCGGATGCACGACGAGCACGTTGGATTGCGAGAGCACCTGCGTCACCGCCGCAAAATCGCGCAGCGTGCTGTAAGAAAGCTTGCGGTACACGCTTTCGCGCACCGACAACGCCGATGTGGTGAACAACACGGTGTAGCCGTCGGCCGGCGCTTGCGCCGCAGCTTCGGCACCGACGACGCCGATGCGATTGTCGACGATCACCGGCTGGCTCCAGCGCTCGGCGAGTTTCTGCCCGACCAGCCGCGCCACGATGTCGGCGCCGCCGCCCGCCTGCGAAGGCACGATGACCCGGATGGGTCGCGAAGGATAGGGTTGGGCAGATACGGCCATCGCCATGCTGGCGAGGAGCACGGCGATCATTTTTCCGGGTATCGGACAGTTTGAATGGGTATCGGACACAGGTTTGCCGAAAATAATTCGATTGATGAGCTAAGCGCCGACCTCGACGACGCTTGCATGGTGTCCGGTTATTATCGAGCAAATCGGGCAAGCCCACTGTTGTGCGCTAGTAGTTTGCTGCAAATCAGTGTCCACTTTTCGTGGGAACTCGGGGACTAACGCTGTTCGTGCCGCCGACTGAAGCAACTCGATCAAATCATGTACTTGCTCGTCGCCCCCTATATCTTCGGGAAGAGCCGGAAGGAAGTCGCCCCAACGAGGCGGCCTTCATTTACGTCCATCGCCAAGGAAGCGACTTGAGCACGTACGGTGGAAGAAGTCTGTGCCATCTAACCGTCCTGGTGAGCGGTCTTTGAAACGTCCGCTCGATGGAGCGGTTAGGCGCCGCCATTGCGTGGCCCAAGGGCGCCCCCGTTCGCGAAAAGCAGACGGCGGAGCGTCTGTTCGGCGAGGGCGGCCTCACGATTGAAAAACCAGCCGACGACCATAAACGGCAGCGCAAGCGCCAACGCCGGCAACACCAATATCGGCTGCTCTCTCATTGGGCCGAACATCGATAGCGCCAGCGCGCCGCCCACGACAACTGCGAATACGGTCAGGAACAGCAATATGAAAAGCGGCGGACGCAGCTTGACATCGACCGAGTGATCTGCAACCTCGCCGATGATGACGACGACACTGCCGCGAACCCGGAACCTGGTACCCGGCGCCTGCAGCAGCCCCAATTTGAAGCGAGCCCCCTCTACGCTGCCAATGAACCATTTGCCGGCAAATTGATCGACCCAGTCTTTGACGCCAACCGGTCGCAGCGGCGCGATTGCGTTCGTGGATAAGACAACGGCGGACAGTCGATCGATAACCGCGCCGGGTGATTCGGTCGTGACGAAATGGAGCGATCTCCCAAAGAACATACTGTGGTGCCGGGGCCTACCGTCCGCAATGAGCAACCAAAAAAAGGCGGGCACAAGCCCGCCTTGAATTAGTCTGCTCCATTGCGCGGTTATGCGGCAACTTCGATGTAATCGACGCTGCTGGATGGCTGAGGAGGTGGAGTTCCGTCTTCTCGAAATCCGGCTATATGAAATTCGATCGCTTCGCGAAGAACCACCTCGGTTTCCTTGACCGTGGCGCCCGTGGCAACACAACCCGGAAGATCGGGTACGTAACCGGAAAAATTGTTTTCCGCCTTTTCAATCACGATCGCGTAGCGCATATATCACCTCACTTCTTGAGTCCAGCTTGCTTGAGGATACTATTTAGTGTGCCGGGTGCCAAATCATCGCTGGGTTTTCCCGCTACAGTCACCCGGCCAGACTTGATATTGTGCTTGAACTGTCTGTGACTGCCGCGAGTTGCGGCCAAAAACCAGCCGTCGTCCTGAAGTTGCCGGAGTATTTCACTAACTTTCATCAGTCCAACATATCAGCATAAATCGCGAAAAACAAAAGCGCTGCTTCTGTTGCGGCATAAAGGGCGCGCAGCGGCTTTTGGGACGTCCGCTCGATGGAGGGGTTAGGCCACATTGTGCGACCCGAACACTCGCCGAAAGAGCCAGACAAGCAAGGCCGCCCCAACCAACGCGCCAAAGCCGAACACCCCGCGGCACAACCAGTCGCCAGCGAACCCGCTGAACAGAGACAGCGAAACGGAGCACTCCCGCGAACCGGGACCGAATGCGATCCACATGGCGGTGAGCACCAAAGCGGCCACGAACGCGACCGCCAGCCACGACGCCAGGCGCGCATGACCGAGCTCTCGCACGACCACGCTAAGGCCGGCAAAGACAAAGGCGAGGCATGCTGCGTACGCAACCCAGGCAGGAACATTCAACTGCTCGGGATGCCAACGGATACCGACAGCCGCGGCGACGCCGGCAACGGCGCAAACCCCGCCGATCAGAGCTGCACTTGAACGCTCGCGCACCTCAACGCCTCCGAAAATGGGGCCTAACGCCGAGCTAACCGGCGCGCGAAGTCTTTGCGCGCGTCCGCGTTGAACGCGTAGTGATGCGCCTTTGTGCATCGACCAGGCGACCAGATACAAACTTGTGAAGGACGCTCGCCATAAGAGTTTGGTAAGGAACCCCTTCCTCTGCGGCCTTCGCTTGCAAACCCTCCAAATCCCGCGATGAAATTCTGATGTTCACGCGTTTGTTCTTAAGTAGCGTAGCCGCCGCCGCCGCTGTAAACCGCGCAATCTCGCCTTTCTGATTCCGCCCGGGACTCCATTCGCCACGCTCGAAAGAGGCGAGGATTTCCTGCTCTAACAGTCGTTCGCCGCTCATGTCACTTGTCTCCCGATAAAAAATCCCGAGTCGCCTTGCGACTCGGAATAATGCTTTTCAAGAAAATCTCTTGCTCACTTTCAATGTAAGGAACAAGGTATGCATACTCACGTATTCGCACCACAAGCATCTTTTGATGCCCGTACTTTGCCTGATTCGGGTGTTCCATTACTCTGAGAAGACCGCCTTGCGAGATGGCGGAAAGAATTTCCTCGAACGAAACGCCGCGTTCCGCTTTAAGCGAAAGGCTTTTCTCCGCGCTCCATCTAATGGGCTTCACAACGGAGATACTACCACTGTGTGCCTTATGTGCTCAAGATGTATAACGTTTTAGTTCACCCGAGTGCGCAAGCGGGCGAAGCCCGCTGTAGCACTTCGGGTGCAACGAAGGGTTAGGCGTCTCTACTGGTAGACACATCATGGTGTTTCGCCGATGAGCCATGCTTCCAACTCGGGCCACCAGATGTTGCTCACATCAGAGTCCGCAGCCACTGATGAAGACTGTCGCTGACGGAGCTTTCGGTCCGAAGGCACGGCAGTTATTGGACCCCAGTAAGGCCGGCAATCGACGGACTTTGGAACGACCGGATTTTCGAACAGTGAATCTACGTTGCCGTCTACAACTTCGGCTCCAATTCTTACCCAGGCGTGTTCCCAGGAGAAGACCCTTAAGCCGCCGCCGGCGAAGTAGATCGCCTCGCCCGGCACAGCTTGGGCGGCGAGACCCTTAAATTGAAGGGCTCTCGCAAGCAGCAAAGCGAACTGCTGACACATCTCAGACCTTCCAAAGAGATTTTCATCCACAAGGCCAGCTACACGGTCGAGCAATACGGCTCGAAAAGTGGCATCCAATAGAGTGGACTGATCGATGAGGTTGATCGATGGTCGATGTCGCTTACCTGCGACCTTGTGGCTCCGGATCAGATTCACCTTCTCTTGGTGCTCCGGCGCGAGCAGCAAGAAGTCGTCGGCACTCATGTTCACGGCGGGGGAGATTTCGCGCATCCTGAGACGCCTAACGTTGCGCTAACGCGCGCTGTGAGCTTGCCCTGAAAAAGTGGACAGTTTAAGAATTGATAGTTTCATATTCTGCCGGCGAGCGAAAGTCTAGACGTGAATGTCTGCGCTGAGCGTTGTAGAAGTACAGATAGTCGCGGATCTTCTTTACGGCATCGGTAACGCAGGTGAAGTCGCGATTCATTTCAAGCTTAAGGTTTGAGAAGAAGGATTCCAAGTGAGCGTTGTCGTAACAGTTACCCCGTCGACTCATGCTCGGTTCGAGTTTGTGCTCGGTGAGCAGGTTTTGGAAACTATGGGCGGCATACTCGATGCCTTGATCAGAGTGAAAGAGCGTGCCAGGCGCGGGCTTGCGTTGATCAATGGCCATTCGCAAAGCTTCTCGAGTCAAGTTGGCCGTTCGCTGACGGCTCACCGCCCACCCAATGACGCGGCGAGAGTAAAGGTCCAGCACTACCGCGAGATACAGCCACCCTTGGGGTGTGCGCAAATAGGTGTAATCGCCCGCCCACAGTTCATTGATGCGACAGGCCGGATCGCGTCTGAGCAGATGATTGTCGATTCGGGCATAGAGGCCGGCCATAGCTGCATTAGCGCGGTAGCGGCGCTTGCGCTGTGCAACGAGGCCGTGAATGCGCATGAGCCGCGCTACTCGGTGGCGCCCACATGCCTGTCCTCGGGCGACCAATTCCCGGTGCATGCGAGGGCTGCCGTAGACACAGTTGGTCTCCCGGTGCACATCACGCATGATGCTCACCAAAGTGTGGTTGGCTCGCGCGCGAGCACTCTCGCCGCGCCCGTTCCAGGCGCAAAAGCCGCTTCGAGAAACTTGCAGGTAACGACACAACCAGCTCACTTTGAACCGCCCTCCGTGCTGCGCGATGAACGCGAAGATGTCTTCTTTGGTCGCGAGCCGGAGGGGTCGAGCTTTTTTAGCAAGTCGTTCTCCTCGCGCAACTGGGCATTCTCACGCTCCAGTTCCCGGATTCGACGCCCGGCCTCGGTCAGATCGATAGTTGGTAATTCTGCTTGCGATTTACCCATTTTTGGTTTGCCCTCGCGTGACTCCTTCTTCCAGCGCGATAGCATAAACGGATGGATCGCCAATGTGGTGGCGACGTCTTGTGTCTGGATATTAGGGTGGCTAGCCAGCATTACGGCAAATCGCTTGAACTCCCACGAATGACGCCTATGCTTCTCTTGCTTGTTCAATGTACACCTCCTGTTGCAACTGCAAAGGTGTCCACTAAATCAGGGCAAGCTCAGCGCGGTTTTTGCGTCCGGATTGGATTGACGAGTTAGTTGGCAAAATTCGTTGCCTCATAGTGCGGTGGATCGGCATCGGGTATGCTCATTCCGTTGTCACGCAAGTATTTCTTTGCGTCAACGTAGGCTTGCCCCATGGGACGGTAGTCATTAACAAGCACTGCTGCTCTATCATCCGAAGCTCGTCTTGGCCATTCGGGCACCTTTCGCCAAATGCGCCACGGCATAAATAGTGGTGCCCAAGACAAGCCAGGAATTGTTGGCTCAATTCCAACTCGCTCCATGGCTGCAGCCCGATATGCAGCGATGACATTCCATGCGGCTGCTCGTCTCCACGCAACGGCAGGGGTATCTGTTCGATTGAAATTGTCGTTCATTTCAGCGTCAACGCGTTTCCTTTGATCCGCGTTGAGGTGTTCAAACATGTGTGCGCCTAGGAAGACGATCATCGCAGCCTTGTACTGACGGTCGTACTTACGTTTGCGAAGGGCATCGAATGGCCACATATGTTGTCTAACGTTCCGGCTGTGGCGCAAAGTGCGTGAAGCGTAGCGCCACGCGAAATTTGTCGCTCACCAGCCGGCTGTTAGGCCGCATTTCGCCGGAGTAATGTGAGGAGCCATATCAGAACGGCCGGAATTCCGAGAACGAATATTAAATGACCCTTTATCGGCAGACTCTGAAGGCCAAACAAGGGGGATAGGAAAATAACCCAGATGA
>JANYDM010000211.1 GCA_025363575.1 Betaproteobacteria bacterium
TGCGACGTACAAGCGGGTGCTTGATATGTACGGCATGGAGAAAGCGGTCGAGCTGTCGGCGCTGATCGGCTATTACTCGCTGGTCGCGTGCACGATCCTCGCGCATGAGATGCCGCTGCCGGCGGATGCGCGGCGGCTGTCGCCGCGCAAGAAGTAGGGAGTTGACGTCATCCCTGCGTAAGCGGGAATTCAAAGAGATGTAACTGGATTCTGGCCTGCGCCAGAATGACTAACTAGGTCAGTGGTTGGATTCCCGCCTGCGCGGGAATGACGAACGGTTAGGCGGCGACGGCCGCGCCAGCGCGCTTCAACCCCGGCATCGTGAAACCGATTGCCTTCAGTTCCGCTTCCAGCGACTTCGCCTGCTCGGCAGTAAGCTCAACGAGAGGCGGCCGCACTTTGGCCCACGCGGGGTCGTTCGCGTAGATTGCGATGCCCTGCTTCAGCGCGCCAATCATCAAGTACTTCTTGCCGAAGGCGTCGCGCGTGACGTCGAGCTTTTTCTGCTGCTCTTCGGCATCGGCGTTTTTCCATTCGTTGCACAGTTTCGCGATGGCCGCCGGATTCACGTTCGCGGTCGCTGAAATGCAGCCTGCACCGCCGTTTTTCAGACCGGCAAGCAGGAACGACTCGCTGCCCGGGAAAATATCGAAACCCGATTTGGCGAATGCGTCGAGGAAGGTTTTGGTGTTGTTCCAGTCGCCCGAGCTGTCTTTCATGCCGGCGATCTGCTGCGGATAGGCCTTGAGCAGGCGCTCGACGAGTTTCGGCGTGATGCCGACGACCGCGACCGGCGGGATGTGGTACAGATAAATTTTCAGGCGTGAATCGCCGACGCGCTGCACGACTTCGCTGAAATGACGGTAAAGGCCTTCTTCGCTGACGCCTTTGTAATAGAACGGCGGCAGCATGAGCACGCCGGCGCAGCCGTGCTTGACTGCCTGCGACGTGAGTTTGACGGTTTCGGGAAGCGAGCAGCAGCCGGTGCCGGGCATCATGCGCGAGGCGTCGAGGCCGGCGGCAACCAGCGCATCGAGCAATGTCGAGCGCTCTTCAGCGGCGAGCGAATTTGCTTCGCTGTTGGTTCCAAACACAGCGAGACCGCAGTTCTGCGAGAGGAGCCATTTGCAATGCGCGATGAAGCGCTCTTTGTCGGGCGACAGGTCGGCTTTGAAAGGCGTGACGACGGGCGACAGTACGCCGCGGATATTTTGGGTCATGGTCAGCTCCGGAAGCGATAAATACGAGGGAAAAGAGGCGCAATAATACACCAGCCTGCGGCGTGAGGAGAAAGGCGGGAGGAGTGAAGCGTAAGTGCGCGCTTGCCGGGTATCTGGCGCGTCCTGCATAATCGCGGACATAAGAAAAGCATCGCCGCACCCCATCGCTTTCGTCCCGCACGGTAATCCGAACCGGAGGTAGCTCCCGCATGGCCCGTCAACGCAAGAAACCGGAAGAACTGCGCAGTCACAAGTGGTACGGTGCTCACGACATGCGCGCATTCGGGCACCGCTCGCGCACGCTGCAAACCGGCTTCACGCGCGAGGATTTCACCGGCAAGCCGGTGATCGCGATCATCAACACGTGGAGCGACATCAACCAGTGCCACGCGCATTTCCGCCAGCGCGCCGAGGAAGTGAAGCGCGGCGTATGGCAGGCCGGTGGTTTCCCGCTCGAGATGCCGGCGATCACGCTCTCAGAGCCGTTCATGAAGCCGTCGACCATGATGTACCGCAACTTGCTCGCGATGGAAACCGAAGAACTGCTGAGGTCGTACCCCGTCGATGGCGCGGTGCTCTTGGGCGGCTGCGACAAAACGACTCCGGCCCTCATCATGGGCGCGATCAGTATGAACCTGCCCGCGATCTATATGCCGGCGGGGCCGATGCTGCGCGGCAACTGGCACGGCCAGCCGCTGGGTTCCGGCACCGACACCTGGAAATACTGGGCGGAATTCCGTGCCGGCAATCTCAGCGACCGGGAACTGGCGGAAGTCGAGGAAGGCATCGCGCGCTCGCCCGGCACCTGCATGGTGATGGGCACCGCGTCGACCATGATGTCGGTGGCCGAAGTGCTGGGACTGACGCTGCCGGGCGCTGCCTCGATACCCGCGCCTGACTCCAATCACTCGCGCATGGCGAGTTACACGGGCCGGCGCATCGTCGACATGGTGTGGGAGGATTTGAAGCCAAGCGACATACTCAATGCGAAGTCGTTCGATAACGCGATTACCGCGGTGCATGCGCTGTCCGGCTCGACCAATGCGCTGATCCACTTGGTCGCGATGGCGGGGCGCGCGAACGTGAAGCTGGCGCTCGAACGCTTCGACGAGCTGTCGAAAAAAACCCCGGTGCTCGCCAACATCCGGCCGGCAGGCGACAAGTACCTGATGGAGGATTTTTACTATGCCGGCGGCCTGCGCGCGCTGCTTGGCGAACTGCGCGACCTTTTGAATCTCGATTGCATGACGGTCAACGGCAAAACGCTGGGCGACAATCTGCAGGATGCCAAGGTCTATAACAGCGATGTGATCCGTCCGCGCGACAATCCGCTCGCGAAAAGCGGCGGCCTTACCGTGCTGCGCGGCAATCTCGCACCCGATGGTGCGGTGATCAAGCCGACTGCGGCGGAAGCGCGATTGATGAAGCATACCGGCCGCGCGGTGGTGTTCAAGGACTACAACGACATGTCGGAGCGCATCGATAGCGATGCGCTCGATGTCGACGAGACGTGCGTGCTAGTGCTGCAGAACGGCGGCCCGCTCGGCGGCCCCGGCATGCCGGAGTGGGGCCAGCTGCCGATCCCGAAAAAGCTGCTCGCGAAAGGGGTGCGCGACATGGTGCGCATTTCAGACTCGCGCATGAGCGGTACCTCGTACGGCGCGTGCGTGCTGCACATCGCGCCCGAGTCGTTTATCGGCGGTCCGCTCGCTTTCGTGCGCGATGGCGACATGATCGAGCTCGACGTCGCGGCGCGTAAACTGGAATTGAAAGTCAGCGACGCCGAACTCGCCAAGCGCCGCGCCGCGTGGAAGCAGCCGAAAGTCTTTTACGAGCGCGGCTACGGCGCGTTGTTCGCGCAGCGCGTGACGCAGGCGGACAAAGGTTGCGATTTCGACTTTCTGCATGCGGGGGCTCCAACCCCCGACCCCGAGATACACTAAACCTTGAACCGCGAAGGACGCGAAGGAAGATTAAATTCTTCAAATACACTCATCTGAAAAATGCTGCCGTACCTGTTGTTCGGTATTTCTTAATTTATATTTTTTGTTTTTCCTTCGCGTCCTTCGCGGTTAAAGATTTCTTTGAATAGGAATTAACATGGAACTGCCAGTCAATCATTTCAAGCACGCGCTTAAAGCCGGCAAGCCGCAGATCGGCATCTGGAGCTCGCTTTGCTCGCATATCGTCGCGGATGTCCTGTCCAACTCAGGGTTCGACTGGGTGCTTCTCGACACTGAGCATTCGCCCAACGAGCTATCGATGGTGCAGCATCAATTGCACGCGATGCAGGGCGGTACCGCGAACCCGGTCGTGCGCGTGTCGTGGAACGACATGGTGATGATCAAGCGCTTTCTCGATATCGGCGCGCAATCGCTGCTGCTGCCGTACGTGCAGAACGTCGACGAAGCGAAGCAGGCGGTGATCTCGATCAACTATCCACAGAAGGGCATGCGCGGTGTCGCCGGCGGCGCGCGCGCGATGGGTTATGGCCGCATCAAGGACTATCACAAGAAGGCGCCGAACGAGCTGTGCCTGCTCGTGCAGGTCGAGACGCGCAAGGCGATGGCGAGCCTGGATGCGATCGCCGAGGTCGATGGCGTCGACGGTGTTTTCATCGGGCCGAACGACTTGTCCGCCGACATGGGCTATCTCGGCAATTGGCAGCATCCCGAAGTGTGGAAGGTCATGGAAGAAGCGGCGAAACGCATCCGCAAGGCAGGCAAGGCGCCGGGCATACTCGTCGGCGAGGCGGACGGGCAGCGCTGCCTGGACATGGGCTATCTGTTCGTCGCCGTCGGCTCCGATATCGGGCTGCTGCGCACGGGTGACGCGCTAGCCGCCAAATTCAAGAAGTGACGGCCAGAGCATAGTGCCGCGGCTGAACACCGCATTCACCTGGCTGCTATGCATTACGGCGGCGGTGATTTACTTTCTGCCGCCGCCGCACGGCGCCAACCCGGCGGTCATGCATGCCGCGGCGCTGATGTTGCTGACGGTCGGGCTGTGGGCGCTCGGCAGCATGCCCGAGCACATCACTTCGTTGCTGTTTTTTCTGCTCGCGATGGTGTTCGCGATTGCTTCACCGCAGGCGGTCTTCTCCGGATTTGCTTCGCCCACGATGTGGCTAGTGCTGGGCGGAATGTTCATCGCGGACGCGGTGACCGCTACCGGACTCGGGGGGCGTTTCATCGGCCTGCTGTTTGAGCGTTACTCCTTCGGCTATGGCGGACTGCTCATGGCGAGCGCGTTGATCGCGACTGCGCTCGCCTTCTTCATGCCGGCGACGGTCGCACGCATGCTGCTGCTCATCCCCATCATGGCGGCGCTGGCGGCGCGGGTCGGTTTCGCGCCGGGCAGCAATGGCTACAACGGGCTCATGCTGAACGCTATCTTCATTTGCTACCAGAGCGGCAACGGCATTCTGCCGGCCAACGCACCCAACCTCGTGCTCGCGGGCGCGAGCGACGCGCTTTACGGCGTGCATCTGACCTACGGCGAATACCTGTGGGTGATTTTTCCGGTGCTGTGCGCGCTGAAAGGCGCGATCGTGGTGGCATTGGTCTACTGGCTGTTCCCGGCCGTCGTCGAAGCTGCGGCCGCACCGGTAACACGCGAGCCGATGAGCGCGGCGGAGAAACGTCTGGCAATCATCCTGGTCGCCGCGATCGTGCTATGGGCGACCGATTTCGTGCACGGCGTGCGCGCGGGCTGGGTCGCACTGGCGGCCGCTCTCGCGTGCATCATGCCGCGCATCGGCGTGCTGCCGTTCAGCGCGTTCAATGAAGTGCGCCTCGGCTCGTTCTTCTATGTCGGCGGTACCATAGGATTGGGCGCGATCGTACAGGAATCGGGTCTCGGCGAACTGCTCGGCAAGACGCTGCAGTCCACGCTCGATCTGCATGCGGGCGCCGACTTCGCGAACTTTATTACGCTGAGTCTGCTCGGCATATTTACCGGCGTCGTCGTCACCAACCCGGCGCAGCCCGCGGTGCTCGCGCCGCTGGCCGGCCAGTTCGCGGAAGCGACCGGATGGCCGATCAAGACCGCGCTGATGATCAGCGCTGTCGGCTTCAACACTATGATATTGCCGTACCAGGTGCCGCCCGTGGTCGTCGGCATGCAGGCGGCCGGCATCTCTTTGCGTGCGACGCTCAGGGCCGCACTGCCGCTCGCCGTGTTGGGCATAATCGTTTTTCTGCCGCTACAGTATTTATGGTGGCGGCTCATCGGTTATTTCGGCTGATACTTACGAGCGCTCCTTGTTGCGGTCGCCACGCATTAACACTATGCTTCCGCGGGCCAGATCCAACCCTCGCCGACCCTCATATAGGCAGCACATCGTGTCTGATTGCGCGCGACTCCCGGCGTGAACGCGGCGTCCTTTGACACGCAGCTGCTGAAGGCATTGGCCGAGTTTCAGGCGGGTGATTTCGATGCCGCCGCAGCGCTCGTCGATACCTTGCTCGCAGACAAGTCCGAGCATGCCGATCTTCTGCATCTGGCGGCGAGCATCGCGCTGCGCCAGCAGCGTCCGGAGCTGGCGCTGCGGTTCGCACGCGAGGCGCTCGCAGCGGACCGCGACAACAATGTTTTCAGGTTCACGATCGCGCAGGCACTGTCCACCCTGCGGCGGCATGAAGAAGCGATTGGCGAACTGCGAAATATTTTGCGCGTCGAGCCCGGTTTTCTCCTCGCGCACATGGAGATCTGGAACATCATGAAATCGCTCGGCCGCCGGCATGAGCTCACGAGCCTCGTCAAAGCCAGGCTGGGCGCGCTCGACGGCGGATCGGCCGGAGACCCGGCGCCGGCGAGAGTGAAGATTCCGGACACCACGTTGTGTTGCATCGACTGCAGCAGCCATGCAGCGGCCATCCGCGCGTTGAAGGTGAGCCAGGCCGGCTGCGATTTTACCCGCACGGTATTTCTCACCGACCGCGATTTCACGCTTGCGTCCATCGAGACAATCGTCATCGAGCCGATACGGTCGCTGCACGAATATTCCGATTTCGTAATGAAGCGGCTGCTGCGCCATATCAATACGAAGTACGTGCTCATAATCCAGTGGGACGGCTACGTCGTGAATCCCGCCGCATGGTCGGCCGACTTCCAGCGATTCGACTATATCGGCGCGCGGCTGCCTTTTCTGCCCGCCGGCCGTTCCGTCGGCAATGGCGGGTTTTCACTGCGTTCGCGCAAGTTGCTGGAGGTCCTGCAGGACCCGCGCTTCAACCAGATCCATCCGGAAGACTTGAAAGTCTGCGACACTTATCGCGACACGCTGGAACAGGAATTCGGTATCCAGTTCGCGTCGGAGGACGTGGCCGACCGGTTCGCTTTTGAGCTGGCCGAGCCCATCACCACGACTTTTGGATTTCACAATCCGCGCAACATAACGCGTTTCGTCGACGACAAGGCCATCCGGTTGCTGCAAATTGACGCTGAAGCGTCTTGACCTGACTGTCTTAAGAAAAGGATATCCGCATGCCGCTGTTACGCCTGTCCCCCGATTTCGAACTGAATTACCGAACCGACGATTTTACCGACCCCTGGCGCGCGTCCGACGCGATGTTGATGATCCATGGCAACAATGAAAGCGGTGCCGCGTGGTATGGCTGGGTGCCGCATCTTGCGCGCAAGTACCGGATCGTGCGTCCCGACATGCGCGGCTTCGGCGAGTCGACGCCTATGCCGCGCAAATTTCCATGGACGCTCGATATCGTGATCAACGATTATCTTGCTTTGATGGATGCGCTCGGCATCGAGCGATTTCATCTCGTCGGCGCTAAGATTGGCGGCGTGATCGGGCGCGCATTTGCCGCACGCCATCCCGAGCGTGTGCGCACGCTGACCGTCGCCGGCTCGCCGCCGCCGGTTCGCGCCGACCTCGCCACGCGCGAAGCGCGCGTGCGCGAAGTCGAGGAGCAAGGCATAGAACACTGGGCACGCCGCAGCATGAACGGGCGGCTCGGCAAGGCATTCTCCAAAGAGGGGCTCGAATGGTGGATCCAATACATGGCGCGGACTTCGATGGCGAGCGAAGCAGGATTCGCCGAGACGATCAACTTCTCCGACATCTCGGCCGACATTCCGAAAATAAAATGCCCGATGCTAGTGCTGACCACCGAGCAAAGCGGGCTCGCGTCGGTCGAAGAGACCCGTGCCTGGCAGCAGCAGGTGCCGCAGTCGGAGCTCGTCGTGTTGCCGGGCGATTCCTTCCATGTCGCGGCGAGCGATCCCGAGAAGTGCGCGGAGGCGCTGACGAAATTCCTGGCGCAGCACGCCAATACGTAAAGATATTTCAGCCGCAGATAAACGCAGATAAACGTAGGTTCACGCAGATGAATTCCCAGTCTCAAATGAGCTACCGATGAAAATCGTCGTATCTGCGTTTATCTGCGTTTATCTGCGGCTGACGATTTGCACTTTTGCTTTGGCATCCGCTATGGCGATCGCGCAAACTTATCCGGTCAAGCCGATTCGTGTCGTTGTACCGTGGCCGCCGGGCGGCGGCACCGACGTCGTGGCGCGCACAGTCGCGCAGAAGATGCACGAGACGCTCGGCCAGCAGGCAATCGTCGACAACCGCGCCGGTGCGAACGGCATTATCGGCGCTGACATCGTCGCGAAGGCACCGGCTGACGGTTATACGGTGATGATCACGATTGCATCGCACGCGATCAATCCGACGCTGTATTCCAAGCTTCCGTACGACACACTGGGCGACCTTGCGCCGGTATCGCTACTCGCCGAATACCCTTTCGTGATCACCGTGCATCCATCGGTGCCGGCAAAGACCATCAAGGAACTGATCGCATTTGCCAAAGTACATCCGAATCAGCTTTCCTTCGCTTCGTCAGGCAACGGCAGCGGGCCGCATCTCGGCATGGAACTCTTCAAAAGCATGGCCGGTATTGAAATGGTGCACGTGCCGTACAAAGGCGCGGGCCAGGCCATGACCGATCTCGTATCGGGGCAGGTGCAGGTATTTCTCAACAACTTCCTTGCCGGGATGTCCATGATCAAGGCCGGCAAGCTGCGCGCGCTCGCGGTGACAAGCCGCAGGCGTTCGCCCGTCGCACCGGAGCTGCCGACCGTGATCGAAGCCGGCGTGCCGGATTACGTCGTCACCGGATGGTACGGGATGTTCGTGCCGGCGGCGACACCCGCGGCCGTCGTCGCGACGCTGCACGCCGGGGCGGTCAAGGCGATCAAGTCGAAGGACGTGAGCGATCGCCTGTCGAGCGAGGCAGCCGAGATCGTCGGCAGCACTCCGCGCGAGTTTGCGGATTACCTGAAGGCGGAAATCACGAAGTGGTCTGGCGTGATACGCAAGGCCGGTATTAAGGCGGAAGCGTTTTAGCCTGCCCCCACCCCGGCTCTTTCCCGTTCTACGGAGGAGGGAGTTTCTTCAAGCTCCGATTTCGGGGCATTCGATCGGGTGGTGTACCCCGTGAGTGAGCTTCATCACGATTTCGCGCAAGCGCGTCAGGTACGCGTCGCGAATGCCGTGACTGGCGAGGCAATCGACCGTCTGATAAAGATAGTCCGCGCCGGACCCAAAGCGGCCTTTGGCCGTTGCCAGCGTCTTGCTGATGGTGTCGATCGGGAGTTTGCCTGCGTAGTGCTGGTGCGCATGGTTGACGATGAACGCCACCGCGCTCAGCTTCTCCTTGCCGGCGCGCGCCGCGACCCAGCGCGGTGCGTACGAGCCGATCGCCATTTCGCGCCGCCATACCAGCAGCAGTTCGTGACGCACCTGGGCGGCCGGTATGCGCATGGCAACACCGTTGCAGCAGCCGCCGAAATCCAGCCCCAGCATCAGACCCGGCTCTTCGACCGAGCCCCGTCCGTGGCGGGAACGCAGGCAAAAGCTGCGGTGAAAGCCGTGCAGCGTGACGTTTTTGCGCTCGATATAGTGGAAAAGCGGGTTCCAGATCAGCGAGCCGTAACAGAACACCCACAAATCATCCGCGGGATTCCAGCCGGCAAGAATGCGTTCCAGAGAGGCGGTGAATTCGTGCTCCGGGATCAGCGGCAGACCCGCCAGGTGCTGCTCGCGGTTCTTGCGCAGCGTGTCGTTTTCGAGATCTTCGCGGGTCAGCATTCTGAGAATATTTCGCCGCGCGCCTTGCACTTGCCGAATCCGGCTGCAACGCACGCGGGTTTCGCTAGGTTAGGCATTCTTTAACAACGTTCAAAATCGCCCGCGGGTTGACGTATTCCGCAATGGATCCCGGGCGCTATAACCAGCGCTGCATGGAATACCCGCCTATTAACGGCCGCTGCAGGGCTGATCTGAAGATCTGCCGGCCCCATTTGAATTCCTTGTAAAGCACGATGAAGTTCCACATGTCGCGCAACACTTTGGTGCGGTCGCGCCACGATAGTGCCATCAGGGCGGCGGGGAAGTCGGCCTCGTGCGGCCGGTCGAATGCGATCTTGAGCGGGTTCCACTGATCGGAGCAACGGCGCACTTCAGAGGCGATCATCTTGCGGTACATCTCCTGCACCGGCCGGTTCCTGAGCCGGGCCTCGATCACCGCCTCGCCGCTGATGGCGCCGGAGTGCAAGGCGCAGCTCATGCCTTCGCCTATCATGTTGAGAAAGCCCGCCGCCTGGCCGGTGATCAGAACATTGCCTTTGCCGAATACGTAGCGGTTGATCAACGACGGCCCGAAGTTCTCGGCGCACCCCTCGTCGTCCGTGTGCGGATGAAGTTTGACGCCGTGTTTCTCGCCGAGATAGTTCACGACGTTTGCGTGTTTCTGCGCAAAGTTGTCGCCGCGCTTGAAGCCGACGCCGACGATCTGGCGGCCGTCGCGCGCGTGGCTCCACGTGTAATGGCCGAGGCCGGGATGGAACCAGAAGTGAAAATATTCTTCGTCGAGCGGGCATTCGATGATGTCGTGGAATTTCTGGCCGACGAAAAACCACGGAATCTGCTTTGGATAATCCGGATAGATCGAGCGGATCACCAGCGAGCTCGGCCCGTCGGCGCCAATGACCTGACGCGCGCGGTATTCGACCGGCTCGCCGTTCTTGCGCGCGTGGACCAGGACGTGATCGCCGTTGTCGGTGAGGCCGGCGAAAGAAGTCTCGTCGTGGATTTCGGCGCCGCTCTGCGTAATTGCCCAGTGGTCTGAATACTTGCGGTGCAGATGCGGCGTCGTCCCGCCGAAGAAATCCATCGACATCGACACCATCGATGGAAAATGGAAAGTCACGCCGCGACACGCGGTCGGATCGTGCAGCGCCGCGCGTGGCAGCGGACCAAAGTTCTCAAGGAGAAAGCGGTGCCCGCGCGGCGACAGGATGCCGCTGCAGATCTTGTGGCGCGGCAACGTCTTTCTTTCGAGCACGACCGTCTCCAGCCCGGCGTCGACGAGCCGTTTGGCGGCCGCGGCGGCGGCGAGGCTGGCCCCGACGATGACGACGTCAACCGTGCGCATGGCCGTACTTTTGCAGACGAGCACTAGTCATCCATCAACTCGGCAAGATGCACGACCGGCAGTGCGCAGGCGTATTCGAAAGCTTCGCGATCACCCACGTTTTCAACGACGATGCGCGAAATGCCGCGACCGTTGAGCAGCCAATCCATCTGGACTTCATCGACCGGCGTTACCATCGCGAGGCGCTGATGCAGGCCGGAAGTCGCCGCCGGAATCGCGATGCGCTGCAGGTCGAGATTCATGGCGCAGCCCGTTTCGTGCCTGAGCTCATCGTAGTGCGTAACGAGGTTTGCATGGTCGGCATGATACGCGCGCGGCTCGACGACATAGAGATCGCCGGCGCGCAGGCGCGCGCGCAGCGGCGCGAGCGAACTCAAAGCTACGCCGAGGCTCACCAGTTCTGCGCGCGGCAGCCACGCGCGAAGGCTGCGCAACAGCAGGCCGTCAGCGACGACAATCTTGCCGCGCAAGCGCAGCGGCGCGAGAAAGCGCTCGATCCGCTGCGGCGGAATGGCGGCACCGATTTCGAGAGCCAGCGCAATGTCGGCGCCGCCGTCGTTTTCGACTGTGATCCGGTCGCCGCGGCCCAGCAGCCGGCTGATGCTTGCCAGCAGTCCGGGCCGCCAGAAATAGGTCGCACCCGCAACCAGAGAGATTTTCGTGGCGGCCGGGCCCACGATGGACTGGACCGGGTCGACTTCCATGCGCACGCTAAGATTTTTTGCAGTCGTCGACTGCGGCAATGCGCGGCGCAGGTCCAGCAGCATGTCGACGAGGCCGATATTTTCGGGACATACCGGCTCGCATGCACCGCATAACGTGCAGGCTTCGACCGACGGCGTGATATCCGCCAGCGTCGCCCCATGCTGCAGCGCTTTTGCGCGGCCGTGCGGCGTCAGGCGCAAGTCGCGCGTGCGCCGCCACACGGGGCACACGAGCAGGCACAGGCTGCAGCCGCTGCACGCAGCGTGGCTCTGTTTGGCGCGCGAGGTTGGCGCGAGGGCCGACATCAGAAAATCACGTCGCGATTGAGGATCATGGCAGGGTCGGCGGCACGCTTCATCGCGAGGTGTCGATCGACGACGGCGTCACCGAGCGCGCGCCGGATATAGCCTTTCATCATGCCGCCGAAGCGGTAATAGCTGGCGCCGATGTCGATGCCTATGTCGTAGATCGCGTTCTTGAACGACTGCAGGTGGTCGCGGCTGTACACCGCGTTGCCGATCATTGGCTCGAACTCGCAGCCGTAAGCCCAGCCCTCGGCATCAGGAGGAATGCACGACATCTCGTAATGCGGACGGTGATCTGCGCGCAACCGGATGCCGACGCAGTACAGCGTGTAGTGCGGAAAATATCGCTTGCACACCGCGTTGCCGCGCTCGACCGCCGCGACGAATTTCTCTGCCGACGTCGCGATGTCGGGTATCACCATTTGCCGATTGCCCCAGAACTTCCACACCGCGCGCGAGAACACGACGGTACGGTCCTGCATAAGGCCGTTGCGCACAAATTCTGCGCGGTGGAATTCGGGAAACAGTTCGCGCTTGCGTTGGTACAGATAGATCGCTTCGCGCAGTTTCCACGGCTGCAGCGCATAACGCACGACCGCGCGCACGGCAAAGCCGGCTTCGCCATGGCCGCGCAGTTGCGGGCGCCACTTCTGCAGGAATTCTTTTTCGCGTTCCACCGAATCGAATGCGACGAGCAGGTTCACCGCGGAATCCATGATGGTGAGAATACCCGAGTAATCGCTCGCGTCGTTGCGATCCAGCAGCTGCAGATCCTCAACCGCTTTGCGCAACGATGAATAATAAAAATAATGCATGAGCACCGGCGTATAGGGCCGGACCCGGAGCGTCGCTTCGGTGATCACGCCAAACTGTCCGTACCCTAGGATGGCGCGCTGAAACAGCTCTGCGTTTTGCGTATCGGAACATTCGACGATGTCGCCCGTCGGCGTCACCACCTGGAGTGCCAGCGCCTGATCTGCGCTGCAGCCGAGACGCGGCGAATTGACGTCGATGCCGCCAACGTTAAGCGAGCCGCCGACCGTCGAAGTGAGGTTGAGCGGCGCCGACAAGTAGTCCAGATTTTCGCGGCGCAGCTCTTCGGCGAGGCTGTGCCAGAAAATCCCCGCCTGAGTGCGCACCGTCAGCTCGCCGGCGTCGATGGCAAGCACGCGGCTCATCCCCGTCATGTCGAGCAACACGCCGCCGAAAGCGACCGATTCCCCTTCCGTAGTAAGTCCGCCGCCGCGCACAGTGACCGGTACGCCAGACGTTTGCGCTGCGCGCAGGAGCTTGGCAATCTGTCCGGCACTGCGCGCGATCACGACACCGTGCGGCAGCCCGTAAGCGGTGCCCCCTGCGTCGGTCGCGAATGCGCCGAGCGCGGCGATGCTCTCCAGGACGTCGACGTTTTGCGCGTGCATAGTCGCGGCAAACGCTTGCCAGTTCGCGCCGTTCCAGCGCGCGGGATTGGTCTGCTGCCGTTTGATGCCTTGCAAAGCGTCGGGGCCGACCGGGCATACTCCGAAGGTGCCCCCGGTTACCGTGTCCATATTGCCGGGCGCCTCAGTCGAAGCCGTACAGCCGCGCCGGATTGTCGACAAGGACTTGCTTGCGTAACGCGGGATCCGCTATCCACGCAGAAAGCAGGTCGCAGATATCCCCGTCGTTCGGCATCGCGCCCTTGACCATCACATGCGGCCAATCGGTGCCCCAGATCACCTGCTGCGGGGCGGCTTTCAGCAATTCATGCGCGTATTCATTCGTATCGGCGTGTGGCATCGGCTGCGCGGAAATACGGTAAGGACCGGTGAGCTTCACCCACGCGCGCCCGGCCTGCATCATGCGCAGCAGCGCGTGAAATCCGGGATTGCCGGTCCCGTGGTCGGTCTTCATGTAGCCGAGATGACCGTACACGGTCTCGACCGGAAAATCGGCGAGCATGCGGTCGAGATCGGGAAACTCGTCGACATGCATGAGAAACTCCATATGCCAGCCAAGCGGCGCGATCTTCATTGCGAGCTTCGTCAGCGCGGGCAGGGGCAGAGTCCCCGACTTGCGGTCTTTGACGTCCACGATGTTGACGCGCACGCCGCGCACGCCGGCGGCGTGCAGGCGATCAAGTTCGTCTGCGCCAACATCGTCGGCGACCACGGCGACGCCGCGCAGCCGCGTGGGGTCGGCTAGCATCGCGTCCAGCATCGCGCTGTTGTCAGTGCCGTACACGCTGGGCTGCACAAGCACCGCGCGCTCGACGCCCAGCGTATCGAGCATTTTCCGGTAATCGGCCAATAGCGAATCGGGCGGCGTATAGATGCGTTCGGCGAAATAGCCGTAACGCGCGGCGGGTCCGCAGATATGCGCGTGGCAATCAGTCGCGCCGGGCGGCAGTTTGAGTTCGGGCCTGCGCGTATTTGCGTCGAAAGCAAGGCACAGCGGTGCTGCGGCCGTCGCTTGCGACTCGTTTGTTTGGGCGGGGTAACTCATGGTTTAATCTCGGCTCGTCGTGTGGACGCAAGCGAAGTTTAGCAGTTAGCCGGAGTGCGCAGGCATCGATGGCGACCCGTCGCCCGGCAGCCCCAAGCAAAAAAAACAAGGAGCATATGAAAAGTGTTTTGCTGATAGCGCGTGCGGCAGCGCTCACCGCCGCCGTCGCCATTCCGGCGCTGGCGCAGACCGGTTACCCGCAGCGTCCCGTGCGCATGGTCGTCCCGTTTGCGCCGGGCGGCGCGTCGGATTTCGTCGCGCGCATCATGCAGGCGAAAATGAGCGAGGAACTTGGCCAGCAAGTCGTGATCGACAATCGCACCGGCGCCGCCGGCAATATCGGCGTAGAAGTCGCGGCGCGGGCAAATCCCGACGGCTATAGCATTTTGCTTGGCAATGTCGGGACGATGGCGATCAATCCGGGCCTCTATCTCAAGTTCGTGATCAAGCCGGTCAATGATTTGATCGGCGTGACGCAGGTTGCCGACGTGCCCGGCTCGCTGGTCGTGCATCCGTCATTACCGGTCAACAACGTGAAAGAGCTGATCGACTATGCCAAGGCAAACCAGGGCAAGCTGAACTTCGGCTCGCCCGGCACAGGCAGCGCCAATCAGCTCGAGATGGAGTCTTTCATGCGCGCGACCGGCATAAAGATGACGCACGTGCCCTATAAAGGAGGCGCGGGTCCCGCCGCTATCGCGTTGCTGGGCAACGAGGTGCAGCTCATGTTCGTGACGTTGTCGTCGTCGATTACCTTCGTAAAACAGGGACGGATGCGCGCGCTCGGCGTCGTTTCGCCGAAACGGGTGGCAGCGGTGCCGGATGTGCCGACTATGGCCGAATCCGGATTTCCGGGCATGACCGTAGGGTCATGGCAGGGCGTATTTGTGCCTAAAGGCACGCAGCCCGAAATCGTGAAAAAACTCTATACAGTGGTAACCAGGGTCATGGAAGACCCCAACATCCGCAAACGACTGGCCGACGGCGGGGTCGACGTCGTGCTAAGCCGTTCGCCTGATGCGTTCGGCGAATTCTTCAAAGCCGAAAACGCGCGATGGGCGAAAGTCATCAAAGACGCCGGCGTCATCGCCGAATAGCCAAGAGTCGTGGACCTCAGGACTGCGCAGCATGCCGTTCCATCGTTTTGAAAACATCGAAAGCAATTTCCTGACGCCGCATTTATCGAGCGCGCGCGGACCCGTCATCGAGGGCAAGTACCTGTACTTTTGCCTCGTGCATAAAGCCGCCGGTACCGGCTCCGAGCTGCATTACCATCCGAACGAGCTGCTGATTTTTCCACTGCGCGGGAAACTCAATGCCATCGTCGGCAAGGACCGGCGCATTGCGCCCGTCGGCACCTTTGTGCACGCGCCGGCGTACGCGCGCCATTCAATGAAGGCAACCGAGGACGGCGATTGCTCATATCTCTACATGAAGGACAAAACGTGGACGGTCGTCGGTCTTGCTGAAGACGAGGCGGTGCCGGACAAGGCGCTGACCGTGGAGGAAGTGAACAAAAAATACAAAGTCGGGGATCGCGACAAGCATCAAAAGGCGCAAGGGCGGTCGCAAGCCGTGATCGAAGGCTTAAACGTCTGCTATTACCCGGTCATCGATACATTCGATGCGCCGCCCGCGTCGGCGCGGCGCACCAATCGCATCGAGGGCGAGCGCCTCGCCTTCTGCTATTTTGAGGCGTCTGCCGGCCAGGTGAAATCCGCGACCAGGGCCGCGCATGAGACTTTTTTCTACGTTCTTTACGGCGAACTCAGCGCGCAATGCAACGGCGAGAAAAAGCCGCTTGCGGCCGGCGATATCCTGCAGGCGGAGCGCGGCGACAAATTTCAGCTCGAAGTGAAGTCGCGGTTCGCACGCTACGTCAGCGTGCGTTCGACGCCGTATCTCGAGAACGTGATCGATTCAATGACGCCCGAACAAGCGGAACAGGCGCGCGTCAACATGAAAGCGAACTGAGCCGGCAACGCCGGCTCAAGTGTCCCGGGCAGAACGGGGATGGGCGGGCGCATCGGGAAATCAAGCATTTACGAACGGGCCGGCAGACATATGACGGGCGCAAATGCGCCAGGGATACACTGTTGTAGGCCCAGTCCTGCAAGTGAATAGGTGTTTTCGGACTACGTACCACGCGCGCGCTTTGCCAGAATTGGATTCCCACCGCAGCGTATTCCCAAGTGCGCCGCATTTTCGGCCCTTGTAACCTAGACAGGAGCACAGCAATGAAAAATTCATTAATGTTCGCGGCACTCATCGGTGTTCTGACCCTGAGTGCGTGCGAAAAAACGACTACCGTGCAACCGGTCCCGGTACCTTCGCCATCATCGCCGCCGCCGGCAGTGGTTGCGGTGCCGGTCACACCCGGCCCGCAAGGCGCCCCCGGCAAAGACGGCAAAGACGGCAAAGGTGGCGATACGATAGTGGTCGTGCCGCCCGCCAGCAACGACAACGACAAGAAATAAATACTTTCAGGCCGTGAGATGTCCCGCGCGCAGAGCTCGGGGCATTCTTATGTACGGCGTATTGCAGCGCGGTTGAGCGCTCTTTTTTTGCGCGTCGCTTTCGACGCCCCAATTCCGGGACGGTAACCCGGCTCGTAGTGTGGACCAGCCATCGTGCCGTCGACTGCTTTGCCGATAATGCCGTGCGATAAATCCTTGAGCGCGAGGAATATCACATCTTCTTCCGGGGTTGATATGAGCGTGTGCGGTGCATTCGCCGGGATGTAGATTAATGTCCCGGCCGGCGCCAGGACCCGCTTGCCATTAACTGAGCCTTTGAGCGTGCCCTTAACGACGTAATTGAATTGCTCGTTCGGGTGGCTGTGCATGCGTGAGCCGGTGCCGCGGGGCTTGTGTATATAGCCGAACAGCATGCGCTCGCCTTCGACGACGCCGCCGTGCGCGGTTGAATAGCCCGTGCCGGCGGCGACCTTTTTGACGCGAGCCACGTCGAAGTGATACTTGCCTTTGCCCGCCTTGACTGCGCCGGCGGTTTTCGTTTTCTGCATCGCCATGGTTGTCTCGCGTCTTTCTACAAGTAGTCGATTTTCTTCCAGCTTTCGGCTGGCACCACGTTCTTGCTCTTGCCCGGTCGGCGGTCGGCGTAGATCTTGCCTTCCTTCATCACCATGTGGATCGATTTCTTTTCCTGAAGTATGCGGATGTCGGCGATCGGATCGCCGTTGACCGCGACGATGTCCGCGTACTTGCCTGCTTCGAGGGTGCCCAGGTCGCGGCCCAGATGGATGGCTTCGGCGGCGTTCCTGGTGGCGGTCTGGATCGCATGCATAGGCGTCATGCCGAGCGCGACGTAGACTTCCAGCTCCCACGAGTTGGTGCCGAAATGAGGCTCGAAGCCCATGTCGGTGCCCATCGCGATCTTGATGCCGGCCTTGTACATTTTCTGAAACGTTGTATAGCAGTGCGGCTGCAGCTTCTTCAACTTGGTCAGCACGAATTCGGCGGTGCCGAGCTCGCGGCGCAGCTGGATCGCGTGGTCGGTGCGATGCGCGAGCGTCGGCGTGACGGGAATGCCGGCGTCCTTGATCATGCCTATCGTTTCGTCGTCCGAGAACACCATGTGCTCTATGGTGTCGGCGCCGGCCTTGATCGCCATTTTTTGCGCGGTGGTCGTGAAGCAATGCACGGCGGCGATCTTGTGGAAGGCGTGCGCCTCGTCGCAGATCGCGTCGAGCTCCTCCTGCGTCATGTTGCGGATGTCCGGCTCTTCCTTGTCGGTGCCGCCGCCGCCCGACGCGCAGGTCTTGATGACGTCGCAGCCCCACAGGAGATTGGTACGCGCGAGCTTGCGCAATTCATACGGACCGTCGCCGTTATTGAAGCCCGAGCGCGGCATGGCACGCGGCTGGATGAGGTCCAGGTGCGAGCCGGTGATGGTCGTGAAGCCGCCGATCAGCATGCGCGGGCCTTCGAGGATGCCGGCGTTAATGGCATCGCGAACGGCGCACAATTCCTGCGTGAAAAGCCCGCGGCTCGAATTCATGCCCAGGTCGCGCAGCGTCGTGAAGCCCATGTCGAAGCAGTTCTGGGCATGGAACAGCGAGTACATCTGCTGCAATTGCGGCGTGACTTCCCATTGCGCGACGCGGTGATTGTGAAACGTCATGCAGTTGAACATTGCCGTGTGAATATGGCAGTCCATCATGCCGGGCATCAAAGTGCAGCCGGCCGCATCTATCACTTCCGCATTCGGGGGCGTCTTGATCTTGTCCCTGGCGCCAACGGCGACGATGCGCTCGCCTTTGATCACGATGACGGGATTGTCGGTGACCGGCCCGCCGTTGCCGTCGATGAGTTTCGCGCCCGTCAGCACAACGTCCTTGCCCTTGTTCTCGGGGATGGGCCACGCGGGTTCGGGCTTCCACCACTCTTCGTGTATCGTCATGCGCGACTCGCTCCAGCACAGGTGTAAATTTTATGAGCCTCGAACGTTAACGGCGGTGCTGCATGCTGTCAACCGTTCTGCCCGGTATTTGCTAGTATTGCGTTGCACTCAATCCTCCCTTATGCATCCTGCGACAAAAATTCCGGTCACGATATTTACCGGCTTTCTCGGCAGCGGCAAGACCACGCTGCTCAATCGCTTACTCGCGGATCCGTCATTCGCCGACAGCGCGGTCATCATCAACGAGTTCGGCGCGATCAGCATCGATCATCTGCTGGTGGCGACGCCGCGCGAAAATATGTACGTGCTGGAAAGCGGTTGCGTGTGCTGCACGGTGCAGGGCGAGCTGGTCGGGACGCTTATCGATTTGCTGACTCAACGCGGCGTGGACGGCGTGCCGGCGTTCCGACGCGTGCTGGTCGAGACGACCGGCCTCGCCGATCCGATTCCGATCCTCGAAGTGCTCGCGGCGCATCCCGACATTCCAAAATACTATGCGCTGCATTCGGTCGTGACGCTGGTCGACAGCGTCAACGCGGCGGAGCAACTGCAGGAGTTCCACGAGTCGCGACGGCAGGTGGCAGTCGCCGATCGCCTGCTGGTCAGCAAGTCAGACCTCGCCGATGCAGACACGCTGGCGGCACTTGCCACCAAACTCGATGAACTGAATACGGATGCGCCGCGCGTCAAGGTCGATCCGCGCAGTGCCGATCCTCGCGTTCTATTAGGCGTCGAATATTTTGACGTCGCGCAGGGGCGAGGGGACGTAAAAGAGTGGTTGCGCGAAGGTGCGTCCGCGCGCACGCGTGGCGGGTTCGTTGCGCACAGCGATGGCGTGCGGAGTTTTTCACTGCGTCATGAGCAGCCGGTCACGCGGGCCGGGCTGGTGCTGTGGCTGGATCTGCTCGCGGGATTGAAAGGGCGCGGTCTGCTGCGCGTCAAGGGTCTATTCAATGTCGAGGGCGAGCCGGTCGCAGTGCATGCCGTGCAGCGCATTGTGCACGAGCCGGTGCCATTGCCGGCATGGCCGGATGCGGAACGGGCGTCGCGCATCGTGTTCATCACGCGCGGGATAGCGCGCGCGGAAATCGAAAGGACGCTGGAGGTTTTGGGCTACGCGGCGCCGGCGGCGAATAACAAGCAACTCGATCCCGAGGCTTACGCGCGCTTCGTCGCGGCGGTCGGAAAATTTCACTGATAGACTCGCTCAAGTCCATTCTGCGGAACAAAGACATGCAACCTTCAGAAACTGCCGTCGTGACGGGTGCGAGCTCCGGCATCGGCGAAGCGTGCGCGCGCCACCTGCTCGAGCGCGGCATCGGCGTCGTCACGCTGCAGCGTTCGCCGCCGCGGTTGCAGCATCCCCACCTGCATTTCCGTCAGATCGACCTGGCCGACAACGCGGCGACGCAGTTACTCGCGCGCACGATCGCTGCCGAATTTCCTGTGCGCTATCTCGTCAACAACGCCGGAGCCAACCGCCCGGCCGCGCTGGCGGACGCAACGATAGACGACATGCAGTACGTAACGGCGGTCACGTTGGGCGCGGCTATGGTTTTGACGCAGGCGTTCATGCCGCAGATGCGCGCCGCCGCGTTTGGTCGCGTGGTGAACATTTCGTCGCGTGCAATCATGGGCAAGACCTCGCGCACGGTTTATGCAAGCGCCAAAGCGGGCCTGATCGGCATGACGCGCACCATCGCGTGCGAGGTCGGCGGCGATGGCGTTACTGTCAACACCGTAATTCCCGGCCCCGTGGCAAGCGATCTTTTTAATCGCGGACATCCCGAAGGGAGCAGCAAACGACAAACGGTGATCGACGGCATTCTGGTCAAGCGCGTCGGTACGCCGGACGACATCGCGCGCGCGGTGATGTTTTTTCTCGACCGCGAGGCCGGCTATGTTACGGGGCAGTCGCTGTTCGTGTGCGGCGGCACCAGCGTAACGGGCACCGGCGGCGCCTGAGGCGTCCTGCGCGCCAGAAATCAGGAGTGTCGTCGTGGAAAAGCGCGGCACGAGCACGAAGACGCGCAGTGCGCTAATATGCCGACAGCAAGTGTCAGGGAGCGCTCAGCATGTCCGGAGAACAGAAACTCGTTATAGACCGGCTGCCTGGCGGACTGGCAGTACTGGTGCTCGCGTTCACGGCGCTGGCGCTCGTCGTATCCGCCGATTACCTAACTTCGTACGAGCTCAGTCTGAGCGCGTTCTATGTGCTCATTATCCTGGCGGTCAGCTGGTTTTGCGGGATCTGGTGGGGCGGCCTGTTCGCGTTTCTCGCGATGTTCTCCGAAATCGAAATCGGTTTGCTCACCGGCAATCCATTCTCCGACGACACTTATTTCTACATCAGCAACGGCAACCGGCTGTTCGCCTATTTGTTGATAGCCTACCTGACGGCGACCGTCAGGGCGCTGTACGAGAGAGCCCAGTCGGCAGCGCGCGTCGATTATGTGACGGGCGTGACCAACAGCACCGGGTTTTACGAAAAAGTCGCCATCGAAATGGCACGGCATCGCCGCGATCACAGGCATTTTTCCGTGGCTTATATGAGCTGCGATTATTTCAAGGTCATCAATGACGGACTCGGTCACCGCGAAGGCGACCGTGTGCTCAAGACAATTGCGCAAACGCTGGAAGCGAGTTTGCGCCAGACCGATGTCGTGGCTCGCTTGGGCGGCGACGAATTTGCGCTGGTCTTCGCGCAGACCGGCGAGGCGGACGTACTGCCGGTCATCCGGAAATTATGCGAGCGGCTTGACCGCGCGATGGCGGCCCATGACTGGCCGATCACATTCAGCGTCGGTGTGGGGATTTTCCCGGTGGTTCCCGACAGCGTCGACCACGTGATCGGTTTTTGCGACCGCCTGATGCAAAGAGTCAAGTCGCTGGGCAAAAACAAAGTCCTGCACCGCGTTTTCGATCCGGATGAAATCGAGTCGCAAGTGCCGGCGAAGCTGCACGCGATTCGCTGACATCGGGCTGTTCCTTTTGTCTGAAAGAGGAATGCCGTGAACAAAATTTTCGCCGGAGTTGCCGGGACTGCATGTGCCGCGGCGCTTTTCTGTGGCATTGCATGGGCGCGGCCGTTCGACGATCCGCGCGGCGCGGATGAGCGCGACGCGAGCCTGGTGCGTGAACCCGCCGACCCTGCGTGCCAGGCGGCCACGCTGGTTTCCACGGGCGGCGCGTTCCCACGCGATCCGCAGACGCTGGCCGTGCGGTGGACGGGCTATGCGAATTTCGAGCTCATCTACGGCGGACAGATACTGCTGCTCGACGCGTATTTCGACCGCGGCAGCATGTTTCCGCCGCTGGGCTTCAAAGCCGCCGACGTGAAGCGTGCAGACGTGATTCTGCTGGGGCACGGCCATGTCGACCACATGTCGGACGCGGCGTCGGTCGGCATCCGCACCGCCGCAGTAGTGGTCGGCGCACCGGTAACGACGGAAAAACTACTCACGCAATCCATGGCCGCCGCGCAGGTGCGAACGGTTACCGGGCGCGGCGGCGAGTTATTGCAATTCCGCGGCTTCAAAGTCGAGCCGATACTCGGTCGCCACGGCGAGCCGCCTGCCGACGTAGTGGAGGCTTTCGATCGCGCCCTGAAGGCGGTCGCGCCACAAGCGACGCCCGAGCAGGCCGCAGAAAGAGCGGTGATACGTGCGCGCGGCACCAGCGACAAACGGGTGATCGCGGAAGGCACGATTGCGTACCTGATCACGCTCGACAACGGTTTTCGCATCCTGTTCCGCGACAGCGGCGGACGCGTCACTGATTATGAGAAGGCTGCGATGGAAAAAGTGGGACGCGTCGATCTGGCGCTGATCGCCGTGTCGGCTGCCTTCCTGCAGCCGCTGACGACCCAGCAGGCGCTGGAGCACGTGCGCACTTACCGGCCGGATATCTACATGCCCGCCCACCACGACGGGCCGTACGACAACCTGTGGCGCGCTACCGAGCCGATCACCCAGGCGCTGAAAGACGAGTTCCCGAATCTCGTCACAGTCTCGCGCAATTACCGTGAGCCGGTCTGCTTCGACACGCAGCGCAACATCGCACACGGACAGCGCGCGGCGAAGTAGCTGTCGTGTTATCCGGGACTCGGACGAGCCGAATACTCGGCTGACGATTGCGAAAGGCTACAAAAAAAGGGAAATAGCGTCGATGCTGGGCTTCAGCGCGCGCACGGTGGAAGTTCGCCATGGGCGCGTCATGGACAAACTGAAAGTCAAGAGTGTGGGCGAGCTCGTGCGCGTGATGTTCAATATCTGCGTCCACTACTCGCCAACAGCGGCTATTCCGACTTGATGCCGCTCTGCTTGACGACTTTGGCCCAGCGCGAAATTTCGGCTTTGATGTGCGTCTGAAATTCCTGCGGCGAACCCGCGATCACCGTCGTGCCATCGGCGGCGAGCTTGTCGACCACGGCGGGCGCATTCGCCGCTTTGACGATGAGGGCATTCAGTGTGGCCATTACGGGCGCGGGTGTCGCTGCGGGCGCGAGGATGCCGACCCAGCTCGTGAACACATAGTCGGGATACCCCGCTTCGGCAACTGTCGGCAGAGCAGGCAGCACGGGCGACCGTCTGGCGCTGGTAATCGCCAGCGCGCGCAGGCGGCCCGCGTTGATCTGCGGCAACGCTGGGCCGAGCGGCGGAAAGCTCAAATCGGTTTCGCCGCCGACCACGGCAGCCAGCGCGGGGCCGCCGCCTTTGTACGGCACATGCAGGATCCGGATGCCGGTCTGAATTCGGAACAGCTCCGCGGCGATGTGGAGATTGGTGCCGTTGCCGCCTGACGAATAAGTCAGCTTGCCGGGTCTCGCCTTGGCGGCGGTGACCAGCTGCGCCACGGTTTTGGCCGGCACGGAGGGATGCACGACCAACACGTACGAGCCGGCAGCAACCAGCGAGACCGGCGCGAAATCGCGCTCGACATCGTACGGCAGCTTCTCGAAGAGACTCGGATTGATGACGAACGGCAGCGTGACGCAAACCAGCGTATAGCCGTCGGCGGGCGCGTGCGCGACGAATTCCGTGCCTATGTTGTTCGAAGCACCGGGACGGTTTTCGACGATGACCGGCTGCCCGGTCAACTCGGTCATTTTCTGACCGACAAGACGCGCAACGAGATCGAGCGTGCCGCCTGGCGAAGTCGGCACCACCATGCGTACAGGCTTGGCGGGAAAGTCCCGCGGTTGTCCGCAGGCCGCCGCGCTTGCGACCACGAGCGCAAGGCCAGTGCAGACGCCCGATATTTTTTCGTTCATGCGAACTCCTTCAGCCGCGAGTTTCGGCCACGCGCGAAAACCTGGCAAGTGCAGCGTGCTAACATTCAGACAAGGAGCATGCATGCCATTTCTGGAAAGAGCAGGACAACCGCGCCTGCATTACGAGCTCGACGACTATACCGACCCGTGGAAAAAAGCGCCGTGCATCATGCTGCAGCACGGCTATGCGCGCTCGACGAAATTCTGGCGTGCGTGGATTCCGTACCTGAGCCGCTTCTATCGCGTGCTGCGGCTTGACCTGCGCGGCCTCGGTCAGTCGGGCAGGGAATTCGATCTCGCTAAAGATATCAACCTCGAGGCCTATCTCGGCGACTTCACCGATCTGCTCGATCATCTGGGAATCGAGTCGGCGCATTACTGCGGCGAATCATCCGCCGGTACGCTCGGCATGGCCTTCGCGGCAGAGCGACCGCGGCGCGTGCGCACCCTTTCCATCATCTCGTCGCCGGTCGCGATGAGCGAAGAAGACAAAGTAAGCGCGCTCGGCGGTCATCCGGACCGCGTCACCGCGCTGCGCAAGATGGGTTCGCGCGGCTGGCTCGAGGCGTCCAACGCGGGACGGCGTTTGCCCGCGAACACCGACCCGGCGCTGCTCGCGTGGACGCTCGACGAGATGGGTAAATCGGACGTCGAAGTGCTGATCTCGATGTTCCGTTTCGTGTCGAACGTCGACGCCGCGCCGTATTTGCCGAAAATCGCGGCGCCGGTGCTGGCCCTCTATCCGGCTGCGGGTGCCGTTATCACCAAGGACGAACACACCGACCTGCTGCGCGAGAAAGTGCGCAATCTCAGGCTGGTGCGCGTGCCGCTGCAGGCGCACAGCCTGCAGCTCGTGGCGCCGGCGACGTGCGCGAAGGAAGTGCTGTATTTTATTTCGCAGCATGACGGTCTCGTCTGCCGCGAGCCATAGCAACGGAAGCTGTCCATGAATCTCAACCGCAGGGCAATATTGCACGCTGCTTGTGCATGGCTGGTAGCGGGCGCTGCGCCGGCAATCGCTGCCGACTATCCGGAAAAGCCGGTGCGCTTCGTGGTCGGTTTTGCGCCGGGCGGCCCGAGCGATCTCATTGGGCGCCTTATCGGACAAAAGCTCGCCGAAGCGTGGGGCCAGCAGGTCGTCATTGACAATCGCGCCGGTGCGGGCGGCAATATTGCGGCCGAACTCGTCGCCAAGGCCCCGGGCGATGGCTATACGCTGCTGCTCGGCAACAACAGCATACTGGCGACCAATGCGGCGCTATACGGCAAGCTTGCTTACGATCCGGTCAAAGATTTCGCGCCAGCGATACTGGTTGCTTCGCAGCCGAACATCCTCGTCGTGCACCCGTCATTGCCCGTGAAGTCGGTGAAAGAATTGATAGCGTTCGCCAAATCGAAACCAGGCCAGTTGAACTACGCGTCGTCCGGCAGCGGCGCAGCAGCGCATTTGTCGGGTGAATTGTTCAAGACAATGGCCAGGGTCGACATGGTGCATATACCGTATAAAGGCGCCGGGCCCGCGCTGAACGACGTGCTCGCGGGCCAGGACCAGCTCATGTTCGCGACTTCGCTGTCGGTGGTTCCGCATATCAAGAGCGGCCGGCTACGCGCGCTCGGGGTGACTACGGCGGCACGCATGAAGTCGATGCCGGAGCTGCCGACGATAGCCGAGGCCGGCGTGCCGGGCTTCGAGGCGACTACATGGCACGGCATCGTTATGTCATCGAGCACGCCGGCGGCGCTGGTGTCGCGCGTCAACGCCGATACCGCGAAAGTGCTGCAGATGCCGGACATACGCGAACGCTTCAACGCGCTCGGCGGTGAAATCATCGGCGGCACGCCCGACGAATTCGCCGCCTACATCAAAAAAGAAATCCCGAAGTGGACTAAGGTCGTCAGGGATTCCGGCGCACGCGCCGATTAGATGCCGGTTTATTCTTGCTGCCATTTTCAGTCACGCTTTTGATCACACCACGGAGCTGTCCATGCAACGACTATTTCTCGCAGGTTTCCTGATGCTGGCAGGCGCACTCAATCCCGCTGCAGCAGCGGAGGTCAAGGTGCTGAGCGGCGGCGCCGTCGAGCCCGGTGTGCACGCGTTTGCCGAGCTGGTGAAGCGCGAGCTCGGTCACGACCTCAAGATCCAGTTCAATACCACGCCGCAGATCGTGAAACGCCTGGCGGCGGGAGACGTCTACGACATCGTGGTCGTGACGCCCCAGGTGATCGAGCAGGCGATCAAGGACGGCAAGCTCACCGCCGACGGGCGCGCGCCGGTCGGCCGCGTCGGTGCCGGCATCGTCGTACGCAATGCGGCGACGGCGCCCAATGTCGCGACCGTCGGGGCAATGAAACAGGTGCTGCTGGACTCCGACTCCGTGGTCTACAACTCGGCTTCCAGTGGGCTCTACCTCGATCAGCTCTTTGCCAAAATGGGCATCCTCGAGCAGATAAAGCCGAAGACCACGCGCTACCCCGACGGCGCGTCGGTGATGGAGCACGTGATCAAGGGCAAGGGCAACGAGATCGGCTTCGGCGCGATCACGGAGATCAAGCAGTACACGTCGAAGGGTCTGAAATTCATCGGGCCGCTGCCGGCTGAGGCGCAGAACTACACAACCTACGATGCGGCAATGATGAACGGCGCACCGGCGGCCGAGGCGGCAAAAGCAGTGCTGCGCCTGCTCGCAACGCCGGCGGCCAAAGCGGCCTTCAGTTCCGCCGGGGTCGAGTAAGCGTCGCCTGATGATTTAATTCGGGCGCTTGAATTCGAGAATATTGAGTCCCGGACCGCGATCGACGAGATAGATAATGCCGCGCTGGTCGACGTCGACGTCGTTCGTCTGCGGGCCGGCCTGACCCCTGGCGGGTTCCGGAATATAAAACCCGACTTCCTGCGGCGCGCTCGGGTCCTTGATGTCGACGATCCGCAAGCCGCCGGCGAACCATGTGCAGTAGACGAGCGTGTCGCCGTCCATGCGCTCGTGAAACTGATGCGCGCCGAAGCGGCCCGGCGCGGCGCGACTCCACGGCGACTCGAGCTCGCTCACTTCGAACATCGACAATGGTTGAATGTGCGCCGGGTCGCTCACGTCGAATACCCACAGGCACGCATGCGGGCGGCCGCGGCGGCGCTCCATTTCCTCGGCACCGTGCGCATGATCTTCTTCATCGATCGCAATGGCAATCTGTTTGCCTGCAATCGGAAATGGCACGGACATGAACGTGTGCGACGGTTCTGGAAACGGCGGGTGATAGTTATAGGCACCGATGGTGCGCGGCTTCGTGATATCGGCGATATCGATGATGCGAACGCCGGCATGCCAGCAGCCCGCCCATAGCTTGTCGCCCACCCGCAGCGCATGATGCAGTCGATGCTGGCGGCCCGGCCACGTCGGCGTTTCACCGCCGGCCAAGTGCTGGCCCGGGAGCCACCAGCGCGAAACTTCGGTCGGCCGCGCGGGATTTCGAATATCGTAGATGACCAGAATGTTGCCTTTATAGCCTGCCATTTCGGTCGAGATATAGGCGTAGTTTTCGTCCATGTCGAAGCGGTGCACGCCTATACCGTGCGTTTTGTGAAACGTGATGAGCTTTGGTTTCGCGCGGTCGGATACGTCGTAGATTTTGAAACCGCCCTTGTCGTACGGATTTTTTTCGGCTTCCTCGACTGCGGCCATGTCGGCTTCGCGCACGCCCAACCTGGCCGCGAGTTCCCCCGGCGTCGCGGTGCGTCCGAGCTCCGCCTTGAGTTGCGCGCGCAGCTTCGGCAGTTCGTCCGCCTTGCGGCCGATGCCGGTCATGTTGCGCTCGCTGTTGACGATCATGATGTCGCCGATCACGCGCGCCTTGTGGCTGTGCGAAGCCGGATCTTCGAGATTGATTTGCGAGACGAGACGCGGCTTGCGCGGATCGGCGATGTTGACAATGCTGGTGCCAAGATTCTGCTTGTTGGGCAGGTGGCCGATATAGGCGTAATCATCTTGCACGTACACCTGTCCCGCGCCCGGCAGGTCGAGATGCGCGAGGCGCGTCACGTTGCTTGCGAGTTGCGGTGCGTGGCTTGCATCGTTCATTGCTGGCTCCTCCGGTTGGCGTGATCGCGTGCCGATTTTACCGCACGCGCCGCACCCGAAGCGTCGGCGACTGCACGCCCGGCTGGCAATATCTCCGGATTGGAGGACTAAATCAGCCCTTTTTCAGCGATGAGAGCAGCGTCGCTGCGAATAAAGTGGCAAGCATGTTTCGGCGCGCTCGTAACCGTAAACAGATTCATTCAGTCAGGGGCATGGCCGGCGGCTGAGCGGGTGGATAGGGAGCCATGTACTCCTGTTCATTTACAGGCGAGGCAGGAGAAACGATGGACATACCATTGTGGTATTTCAACGCAAGTTTCGGCGTGCTCGTAGTGGCGGCAATTTTTTTCTACGGCAGCGACTAAATGGTTATTCCGGGTGCACGCCGGACTCCTTGATAACTTTCGCCCATTTCGCCACTTCCTTGCGCACGGCGGCCGCGAATTGTTCCGGCGACATCGTAACCGGCTCCGCCCCGAGAGCGGCCAGGCGCTGCCGCGCGTCCGGCGTGGCGAAAATTTTCGCAAGGGTCTGGTTCAGTTTCACTACGTAAGCCTTCGGCAGTTGCACCGGCCCGAACATGCCGTACCACGTCGCCACTTCGTAGCCTGCTACTTCCTCGTTGACCGCCGGCACGTCCGGCAGGATCGGCACGCGTTTTTCGCTCGAGACGCCAAGCGCCTTCAGGCGGCCGGATTTCACATGCGGCAGCGTCGACGATATGCCCGTAAACATCATTTGCACCTGGCCGCCGACGAGGTCGGTCAATGCCGGGCCCGCACCCTTGTAAGGAATATGCACTATGTTGATGCCGGTCATGCTCTTGAAGAGCTCGCTCGATAGCTGCGCCGTCGAGCCGTTGCCGCTGGATGCAAAGTTGATGCTGCCCGGCCTGGCCTTCGCCAGCGCGATCAACTCTTTGATCGAGTTCGCGGGAACCGACGGATGGGTCACCAATATCATCGGGCTCGACGCCACCATGCCGATGGGCACCAGGTCTTTGACGGGATCGACCGCAAGCTTCGGGTAGAGGCTGGGATTGATCGCGTTGGTGCCGTTGGCGCCCATCAGTAACGTATAGCCATCGGGCGCCGATTTAGCGACGATCTCGAGGGCGATGTTGCCACCGCCACCCGCGCGATTGTCGACGACGACTTGCTGCGAGAATTCGCCGGTCATTTTCTGCGATGTCAGACGCGCGACGATGTCGACCGGTCCGCCCGGCGAAAACGGCACGACCATACGGACCGGCTTGGCGGGATAGTCCTGCGCGCTTAGCGCGGCGGCAAATGCCGCGGCGACCAAGAAAAAGACGCGGGAGTAGAAGCTATTTTTCATCGGACTCAGTCGGAATTATCGAGGTGCTTGTACCAAAGATACATCAGCCGTTGCGGCATGCGGATCAAGCTATGAAGCGGATAGCGTGCCAGCGGTGAATTGAAATGAGGCAGCGCCTCGAGTGGCTGGCCGGCGACCTGCTGCGCCAGCAGCTTGCCCGCGTACAGGCTCAGCGAAACGCCGCTGCCCTGGTAGCCGAGCGCATAGTGAACGGTCTTGTCGTCTTCCGCGTGATGTACGTGAGGCAGAAAATCCCGCGTAACGCATACCCAGCCGTGCCAGTCGTAATCGACCGTGACATTTTCAAGCCCCGGATATTTGGCTTGCAGTTCCGCGAGCAGAAAATCGCGCTGCTGCAAGTTTCGCTCAACACTGTCGGAGATCAATCCGCGTCCGCCGAACATGATGCGGTCGTCGGGCAGGCGCCGCCAGTAGTAAAGCAGTTTGCGCGAGTCGGTCAGTACGTGCCGGGTCAGGAAGTTGGCTGCGCTGATTTCGCCTGCGGTCAAAGGACGCGTGACGATGATGTGGGAAAGCACCGGCAGCAATGTGGCGTGCACTGCCGGGTGCAGATGCTGCGGGGTGTAGCCGTTGGTGGCGATCACGACTGATTTGGCGCGTACGCTCCCATAGGGCGTCGTCAGCACGTGTTCTGCGCCGCGCTTTTCCCACCGCGTGACCGGGCTGGCCGTGTGCACCTTTGCCCCCGCCCCGCGTGCGAGGCTCAGTAAGCCTGATGCGAGTTTCATCGGATGCACCGCGAGGGCATCGGGAATACGCAGCGCACCATGCGATTGCGCGCCGCCGATATGCTGGCTGCGCAGAGTCCGGGTGTCGATGAATTCGGCCGGGTAATCGAATTCGTTCTGCAAGGTTTCCGCTTCGCGCTTTAGTTCCGCTGCGCGGCTGGCGCGGTGCGCGATTTTGAGGTGCCCGTCTGCGCTGACATCGCACTGGATTTGACCGTCGCCAATCAGAGCGCGTACGTGGTCGAGCGACGCCCGCATCAAGCGAAACGCACGCCGGGCCGTCGGGCGTCCCCAGCCGTCTATCATCTGCATCGCGGAGAAACGGCCCAGCGCCATGCGCGCGAAACCGCCGTTGCGACCGCTGCAGCCCCATGCCGCGCGGTTGGCTTCGAGCACGACGGGCTGCACGCCGTGGTCGCGCGCAAGTTGATAAGCACACGATAGCCCAGTGTAGCCGCCGCCTATGATCGCGACTTCGGTTTCGAGTTGAGACGGCACGGGGCCATCGTCCGCCGGCAATTTTCCCGCAGTCGCCGTCCAGTACGAACGCACGTGGTCGAGGCCCGTGCCGGGCGTCGCGGCGAACAGCGGGTCGTACGCGCCGGCCAACTTTATTTGCCCTGGAACTGCGGCTTGCGCTTGGCCTTGAAGCTCGCTACGCCTTCCCTGGCGTCTTCACTCTGCCGCACGCGCGTGATCGCGAGCCGGCCGCGCGCAACGTGCTCGGACGGACCGCGCGGCAACACCTCGCTCACGAACTCTTTCAGCAGCGCGAGTACCATGGGTGCGTTGCCGGCAAGCCGGCGCGCGTAAGTCATTGCCGCTTCGAGTACCTGATCGCGCGGCACGACCTTGTTCACCAGTCCGACCTGGAAGGCGCGCTCGGCGTCGATCACTTCGCCCAGCAGCATGAGTTCCATCGCGACCTTATGTGGGATGCGCGCCGCGAGGCCCGCCACGAGTGCGCCGGTGAATCCCACTTTTGCTTCCGGAAACGTGAATTTGGTCGTATCGGCGGCCACGCACAGGTCGGCCATTTGTACCATGACGACTGCGCCGCCGACAGTCCAGCCGGCGACTGCTGCGATCAGCGGTTTGGTCAGGTGCACGCCGACGTTGGGCACGCACGCCGGAAAATCTTCGGCAGGCGCCTTGACATCTACGCCGACCGAAAAATCGTCGCCCGCGCACGTAAGGATGGCGACGCGTTCCCCGCTGGCGTTGAAACGCTCCCATGCGGCGGTGAGACCTTTTGTCATGTCGTTGTTCAGCGCGTTGCGCTTGTCGGGCCGGTTGAGGGTGATGACGGCAATATCGTCGACGACTTCGTACGTGATTGCGCTTGCGCTCATGAGCATGCTTTCGTGATGTCGCCTTGCGGCGGTTGCAGGGTGGCGCGGGCGTCAAGCGCGATGGCGCCTTCCCCCGCAGGTCTGACCAGCAGCGGATTGATGTCCAGCTCGATCAGCCGCGGCCCGAGGGCAACGGCCAGCCAACTCGCGCGCACTATGGTGTCGGCCAGCTTATCGATGTCGGCGCGGGACTGGCCCCGGGCGCCGGCCAGCAACGGCCAGACGCGCAGATTTTTAATCAATTCGAGCGCACGCTCCTGTGTCAGGGGCGCGAGCGCGCATTGCGTGTCGTGCAGGGTTTCGGCCCAGATGCCGCCCGCGCCTGCCATCACGAGCGCGCCGAACTGTGCGTCCCAGCGCGTGCCGATGATTATTTCAACGCCGCCGGTGACCATTGGCTGTACGATGCATTCCGGCGGGGCGGCCGGTTCGATGGCGGCGACATTGCCAGCGATGCGCTGCCACGCGGCGCGGACGGCGTTGTCATCGCGTAAATCGAGCTGCACGCCGCCGACCTCGCTCTTGTGCGTGAGCGTGCGCGAGCTCAGCTTCAGTACAACCGGGTAGCCGATGGTGCGCGCCGCATCGATCGCGGTGGATGCACTGCCCACCAGGGCGTCGCGCGTCACGCCAATGCCGGCAATCGCCAGCAGTTTTTTAGTTTCATACTCAGTGAGCGCGGGCGTGGACGCGCTGAATGCGGTGACATTGCCGAATCCCCGCGGTTGTATCGCCACGGCTGCCGGCGTGTCCAGGGCTTTGCCATATTCGATGGCTGCTTTCAGCACGCGCAACGCGTCGTCCATGCGATTCGTATAAGGACAATGAAGCAGGCGCAGTGCTTCGCGTGCGCGGTCTACCAGCGCGCCGGGAGTGAGCAGTATGGCGGTGGGCTTGCCGCGCGCGAGCGCGAGCTCGCCCCATAGCCGAACTTTGTCATCGAGCTGCGGGGTCGTCGCCACCACGATCAAGACCGCGGCGGTATCCGGATCGTCGGCGAGCAATTCGTAGCACTCACGCGCGCTGGCGAGTCCGCGGTCGCGTGCGAGTCCGCCGACGTCGAGCGGATTTACCGGGCGAGAGGGGGGGACGATTGCATGCAGCGCGCGTTGCGTGGCGGCTACGGGCTGAGCGAGGCGCAGGCCCGCCGCGGCGATGCGGTCGGCCGTGACAGCTATCGTGCCGCCTGACGGGGAAATCGCCGCCACACCGTCACCGCGCGGAGCGCCGAACCGAATTAGGAAATCCGCGCATTGGATCAGCGCTTCCGGATCGTCGAGGAGAACGACCGCTTTTTCCCTGCACGCAGCCACCCAAGCGGCGTCCGAGCCGGCAAGACTTGCGGTGTGCGATCGCGTGATTTGCGCGCCGGCCTCGCTGCTTCCTGCTTTTACCACCAGCAGCGGCTTGCGCGAATCCCGGCAGCGTGCCGCGAGTGTCAAGAAACGCGCGCCGTCTTTGAGTCCTTCTATGTACGCGCAGATCGCTTTCGTCGCCGGGTCATCGAGAAAGTATTCGATGAAATCGCAGATTTCCAGGTCAGCCTGATTGCCCACAGAAGCTGCGACGCTGAACCCGGCGCCGAGATCCTGCGCATGCGAAATTAGCGACGCCATTAATGACCCGCTCTGGCTGACCAGCCCGATAGTCCCTGCTGGCATGGGCTCTACCGCAAGCGCCACGGACGAAGTAAGCGCCAACCTTGCAGCCGGATTAATAAATCCCAGACAATTCGGTCCGATGAGACGCGTGCCGCTTTGGCGCGCAATGGCGACGAGTTCGGCCTGCCGCGCAGCTCCGTCGCCGCCCGCTTCCGCGAAGTCCGCGGCGAGTACGACGCAAGCGGCTACGCCCGCAGCGCCGCAGGCTGCTACGGCGTCGGCAATTTGCGACGCAGGTACTGCGAGCAGCGCAACATCGATCGGATCCGGAACGTCTTTAATAGCCGCATAGGCACGCAATCCCAATACCGTCGCAGCGGAAGGATTAATGGGCAAAATATTGCCATTAAATCCATGTTTTACAAGGAAACTCATGACGCGTCCGCCGAACTTCTGAGTATTCTCGGAAGCCCCGATTACGGCAACCGAGCGCGGATTGAGGGCACTGCGTAGAACGGAGGAGGAGGAAGGCATTGAAGGCGGGATTTTGGCTGCTATGTTATCCAATTCGGACCGGCACCGCACTCGCGCGCAGACCGCTGCAATTTAAGCTCTCAACTGTTTGACACAATTAGGGGAAATCGCCATAATGTTCGGTTTCGTTCGGAGGGGTTCCCGAGCGGTCAAAGGGATCAGACTGTAAATCTGACGGCTCTGCCTTCGAAGGTTCGAATCCTTCCCCCTCCACCAGCATTGAACGGGGCATTGGAAGCGTTGAGTTCCATCAGAGTTGCGGGTGTAGCTCAATGGTAGAGCAGAAGCCTTCCAAGCTTACGACGAGGGTTCGATTCCCTTCACCCGCTCCACGCGAAATGGCGGCTTCGCATGTTTCGGTTGGCGCCGGCGAATGGAATGAATAGGGAAAGCAGTAACTGCAGGACAGCAAGGGAACAGGGGCATTGAATACAAGCCCGCGCAGCGTTTTGTTTTGCCCATGTAGCTCAGTGGTAGAGCACTCCCTTGGTAAGGGAGAGGTCGCGTGTTCAATCCACGCCATGGGCACCAGATAGAAGTAAAGAGGACGACGAGGAACCGATATGGCAAAAGGCAAATTTGAGCGCACGAAGCCGCACGTGAACGT
>JANYDM010000022.1 GCA_025363575.1 Betaproteobacteria bacterium
GCCGCGCGCGCATTGTCATTCGACATGGGCGGCACAACAGCCAAGATCTGCTTTATTGACGATTACGAGCCCGAAATCTCGCGCAGTTTTGAATTCGGCCGCATGTATCGCTTCCTCAAAGGCAGCGGCCTGCCGATCCGCATTCCGGTCATCGAGATGGTCGAGATAGGCGCGGGCGGCGGCTCGGTCGCGCGCGTCGACGATCTCGAACGTGTACAGGTGGGTCCGGACAGCGCAGGGTCCGAGCCGGGCCCGGCGTGCTATGCGCGCGGCGGCGAGCACGCGACGGTGACCGACGCCGACTGTGCGATGGGGCTGCTCGACCCGCAGCGTTTCGCCGGCGGCAAAGTCAGGCTGGACACGGCGCGCGCCGAAACCGCAGTGACTCGCGACATCGCGAAGCCGCTCAAGGTCGATGCCGCGCTCGGCGCGCTCGCGATAACCGAAATCGTCACCGAGAACATGGCGAATGCCGCACGCGTTCACGCGATGGAACTCGGCAAGACCGTCGAGAACTACACGGTGATCGCATTCGGTGGCGCCGCGCCTTTGCATGCCGCACGGCTCGCGGACAAGCTCGGCGTGACGCGCGTCGTCATACCCGTCGGCGCCAGCGTGGGCTCGGCGCTAGGCTTTCTTACCGCACCGATCGCATTCCAGGCGGTGCGCAGCTGGTACCAATTCATCGCGAAGCTCGACATCGCGCGCGCGAACCGCCTGCTCGATGAGATGACGAAGCAGGCGACGGACGTCGTGCGCACGGCGGCGGGCAAGGCAACCCTGACGGCGATGCGCGTCGCTTACATGCGCTACGCGGGCCAGGGACATGAAATCGCGGTGACTCTGCCCGCGGGCAAGCTGGCCGCGAAGGACACTGCGAACCTGAAACGCCGCTTCGACGCCGCCTATAAAGCACTCTACGGCCGCACCGTGCCGAACGTGGATGTGGAGATTATGAGCTGGTCGGTGACCGTGTCGACCCGGGTGAATCGCGCGGCAAAGGCGCGGGCATTGCCGCGCAAGAGCGCGCAGCCATCGGCCAAGCGGCGCATCTTCGAGCCGACGCTGGCGCAATGGCGCACCGTGCCGGTCTACGAACGCACCGCTCTGGCAATGGGCGCGCGCGTGACTGGACCCGCGCTGATCGTCGAAGACCAGACGACCGTCATCGTCACCGCGAATTTCGATGCCGCTATCAACAGCGCCGGCCACATCGTGCTCGAAAGGAGGAAAAAGTCATGAGCAAGCTCGCCGACATACACATGCAGGTGATGTGGAACCGCCTGGTCTCGGTGGTCGAAGAACAGGCGCAAACGCTGGTGCGCACCGCGTTCGGCGCTGCAACGCGCGAGGCCGGCGATCTCTCCGCCGGCGTCTTCCTGCCCGATGGCCGCATGGTCGCGCAGGCCGTGACCGGCACGCCGGGCCACGTCAATTCCATGGCGGAATCGGTCAAGCATTTTCTCAATGAGTATCCGCGGCACACGATGTTCGACGGCGACGTCTACCTGACGAACGACCCGTGGAAAGGCACCGGCCATCTCAATGACATGACCATGGTCACGCCTGTTTTCAAAAACAAGCGCATGGTCGCGTTGTTTGCGTCGACCGTGCACGTCGTCGACATCGGCGGGCTCGGCCTTTCCGCCGACGGCACGCAGGTCTATCACGAAGGTTTGTTCCTGCCGCCGTTGAAACTCGTCGACCGCGGCCAGATGAGCGACACCGTCTTGCGCGTCGTGCGCGCCAACGTGCGCGAGCCGGTGCAGGTCGAGGGCGACTTATACGCGCTCGTCGCGTGCAACGAGATCGGCGGGCGCCGGCTGCTCGCAATGATGGGCGAATACAAGCTGCAGGGCATTGAGAAATTGGGTGAGCACGTGATCGCGCGCTCGCGCGCCGCGATGCTGGCGGCGGCGCACGACTGGCCGCAGGGCAGTTGGTCTTATTCGATGACGATAGACGGCTACGACGCGCCGATCACGCTGGTGGGTAAATTGACGATTGCGAAATCCGGCGTCGACATCGATTTCACCGGCACCAGTCCGTGCGTCACCAATGGCATTAACGTGCCGAAGTCGTACACCGATGCGTACACGTCGTTCGGCGTGCGCTGCATCATCGGCGGCCATATCCCGAACAACGCCGGCTCGCTCTCAGTCGTGCGCGTGACAGCGCCCGAAGGCTGCATTGTCAACGCACCTTTCCCGCTCGCGGTGGCAGCGCGCTCGACCATCGGCCAGATGCTGCCCGACATCGTCTTCGGCTGCCTGCATCAGGCACGCCCGGACCAGGTGCCGGCCGAAGGCACGTCCTCGCTGTGGAACGTACGGCTCGCCGGCGGGCAAACTTTCAAAGGTGTGGATCCCGAACAACTGAAAGGCAAGACGCGCTTCAACGTCGTCGGCTTCAACACCGGCGGCACCGGCGCGCGCCCCGGCAAGGATGGCCTGTCGGTGACGTCATTTCCGAGCGGCATCCGCAACGTCGCGGTGGAGATCATGGAAACGCTGTCGCCCGTCGTCTACTGGAAAAAAGAGTATCGGCCCGATTCCGGCGGCGCTGGCGAGCACCGGGGCGGCCTCGGCCAGATCATGGAAATCGCCAACGGCGAAGACGCGCCCATGATCATCTCGGCGACGTTCGACCGCATCGTCCACGCGGCGCGCGGCAGCGACGGCGGCGGCAACGGCGGCGCCGGACGTCTGAGCCTGAAATCCGGCGCCCCGATGCGCGGCTTCGGCCGCCAGGTCATCCCGGCCGGCGACCGCGTCGTCGTCGAGACGCCGGGCGGCGGGGGCATAGGCGATCCGAAAAACCGCGCGCGTGAAAAAGTGGCGCGTGACGTGCAGTACGGATTGGTATCGACCGAAGAGGCGAAAAAAGTTTACGGCCATACAGCAGAGCCAGCGCAATAGCGTGCCTCGCGGCAAACGCCGCGGGCCTGTTCGCAAACAACGAGGAGGATCGCGCGGGTTCAACCGCTCGATGAAGCGACCAATTTGAGCCCGCGTCCGTCTGATCATCTGCCGCTTGCGCTGGGCTCCATGTTCCTGCAGCAGACTTTCATTTCGCTCGGCAAATCGCTGCCCGCCGTCATCGCGCCCGCGATCATCGCCGACTTGAGGCTCGCGCCCGCGTGGATAGGTATTTATTTCGGCATCACCGCCATTGCCGCGCTGTTCTCGCAGCTCGGCTGCGGCAGCATCATCGTGCGCTACGGCGCGCTGCGCATGAGCCAGGTTGCGCTCGTGCTGCTCGCCATCGGCATCGCGCTGCTCACGCTCGGCTCGCCGGCAATCCTCGTGCTCTCGGCGATCGTAAGCGGGGGCGGCGCGGCGGTATCCACGCCGACCAGCTCGCATCTGTTGAGCCGCGTGTCGTCGCCGCAATACCTGCCGCTCGTGTTCTCGATCAAGCAGACCGCCGTGCCGGCCGGACTGCTGATCGCCGGCATACTCGCGCCGCAGTTTGCCGAATGGGCGGGCTGGCGCACGACGATGCTGATTTGCGCCGCGGCGTGCGCCGTGTTTGCGCTCGTGCTGCAGCCGCTGCGGAATTTGTTCGACGACGACCGCGTGCCGACGCGCACGTTCAAGCTGTCGGATTTCAAAACCACATTCACCGCAGTGACGGCGACCAGGCGGCTGCGCGCGCTGTCGTTCGCCTGCCTCGCGTTCAACGGAGCACAGACTGTCATCACTGCGTACTTCGTCGTCTATCTCACGACCATCGGCTATACGCCGGTCGCGGCGGGCTTCATGTTCTCCATCGCTGTCGCGGTCGCCATACCGGGTCGCATCCTGTGGGGATGGCTGGGCAGCCGCTTTGTCTCGCCGCGCGTGATCATGGCCGGCCTTTCTCTCGGCATGGCGGCAAGCGCGGCATTACTTGCGCTCTGCGATGCAGCGTGGCCGGCGCTGCTCGTGGGCATAGTGTCGTGCCTGATCAGCGTCACTGCATTGTCGTGGCACGGCATCCTGCTCGCCGAAACCGCGCGCGCCTCGCCCGAAGACATGCGCGGCGGCGTCACCGGCGGCGTGCTCTCGTTCGGCCAGGTCGGCGCATTGGCGTTGCCCGTCATGTATTCAGGCCTGCTCGACACGACCGGCAGTTACGGCATCGGCTTCGTCGTGTGCGGACTGCCGGCGCTGTTCGTCGGCATTCAACTCCTGCGCCAGCGTTGACCATGCAACCAGTGCGCGTGCTGACTTGCGTTGCAGCTGCGCTGGTTGCGCCGATTGCGTGCGCGCAAACATATCCGTCCAAACCTGTGCGCATCGTCGTGCCCTATCCCGCCGGCGGCGGCGTCGATCTCGCCGGGCGCGCGATCGCGCAACAGCTTGCGGCGGCATTCAGCGTTTCGGTGATCGTCGACAATCGGCCCGGCGCGGGCGGCGTCATTGGGACCGAGCTTGTCGCGAAAGCGGCGCCCGACGGCTACACGCTGATGGTCAGCGGGCGCGGGCCTATCGTCGCGGCGGCGCTGACCAATCCGCACCTGCCGTACTCGCCTGCGCGCGACATCGCACCAGTCGCGAATCTCGTGACATCGCCGTACATACTCGCCGCGCATCCGTCGGTGCCCGCGCGCAACGCGCGCGAGTTGATCGCGCTCGCAAAAGCGCATCCCGGCCGGCTCAATTACGTGTCGGGCGGCGCGGGCGGCGGCCAGCATATCGCGGGCGAAGAATTCAATCTGCTGGCGGGCACGCGCATGACGCACGTGCCTTACAAGGGAACCGCGCCCGCCATCACCGATTTAATCGGCGGCCATGCGGATATCGGTTTTCTCGATCCCGCGGGACTGCAGCAGGTTCTGTCCGGACGCCTGAAAGCACTCGGCGTATCGGGCACCATGCGTTACGAGCCTCTGCCTCGAGTGCCAACGATAGCCGAATCCGGTCTGCCGGGCTTCGTATCGGTCACGTGGTACGCGCTGTTCGCACCGGCAGCGACGCCGCGCGAAATCGTTGCGCGCCTAAACGTCGAAACCGTGCGCGCGCTCGCGCAGCCGGATATGAAAGCAAGACTGCTGGCGCAAGGCATGACAGCGACGTCGAGCACGCCCGGGCAGCTTGCGGCGGGTATCCGCAGAGATCAGGAAAGGCTGGAGAAGCTGGTGAAAGCGACGGGGATGCAGCTCAATTGATCGCTAGAAGCCTGGGCGCAACCAGCGGAGAATGCACATTTACAATCTATCAAGCACGTTCATGCGCCACCATTCCTCAAATTCAATATTGCGTGCCGCCGCCTGTGCAGCCGGCCTCATAGCGACCACTGCGTTCGCAGCCGCGTATCCGGACAAACCGATCCGGCTGGTGTGCCCCATTCCGCCCGGCGGCACCACCGACCTCGTCGCGCGGCTGGTCGCGCAAAAACTCACCGAGTCGCTGGGCCAGCAGGTGATCGTCGACAACCGCGGCGGCGCCGGCGGCATCATCGGCACGGAGATGGTCGCGCGATCGGCGGCGGACGGCTACACACTGCTGCTGGGTTCGATGACCACGCATGCGATTAATCCCGCGTTTCACAAAGGACTCGCTTACGATGCCGTGCGCAGCTTCCAGCCCGTCAGCCGCATCATCGCCGCGCCGCAATTGCTCGTCGTGCATCCGTCCGTCGCGGCAAAGTCGGTGCGCGAGCTCATCGCGCTGGCGAAAGCAAAGCCCGGCCAGCTCACCTATGCGACGGCGTCGATGGGCACCGCACCGCATCTTGCTTACGAATTGTTCAAAAGCATGGCCGGCGTCAACATCATCGGCGTGCCGTACAAAGGCAGCGGCCCTTCGATCATCGACCTTATCGGCGGGCAGGTGCAGTCCATGATCACCGGCATCGTTGTCCTCATGCCTCACGTCAAAGCCGGGAAGCTGCGGGCGCTGGGCGTTACGAGCCCGGCGCGCGCGGCCGTGATGCCCGAACTGCCGACTCTGGCCGAATCCGGCGTGCCGAATTTCGACGTTCGCGTATGGTTCGGCGTATTCCTGCCGGCGGGCACGCCGCGGCCCATCGTCATGCAGTTGAATGAGCGTATACGCAAGATCGTCGAGGCGCCCGACGTGCGCCAGCGGCTGATCGAGCAGGGCGCCGACCCCGTGAGCGACACGCCGGAGGAATTCGGCGCCTACGTCAAAACGGAACTTGCGCGCTGGACCAAGGTCGTCAAAGATACCGGCGCTCGCATCGAGTGAGAGGAAAATCATGAACTACATCATCAACCCGCTGACCGACCGCGAAACCGGCGCCGAAATCACCGGTCTCGACCTCAAGGCTCCGATATCCGGCGAGCTGCGCCAGGCGCTCAACGCCGAATTCGCGAAATATCACGTGCTGGTATTCCGCGATCAGCAGATGGCGGCGCCCGATTTCGCGCGCGCCGGCGAAATTTTCGGCGCGATCATGTCGCAGCATCACAAGGACATCCGCGCGACCGGGCATCCGGAGGTATTTGAAATCCGCAACGAGCAGATCGCGCCGGGCAAGTACCGGATCGCCGGCGAGAGTTTCCATACCGATCATTCCAACCATCCCGTTCCGCCGCGGGCGACTGCGCTCTACACCGTCACGCTGCCGAGCTACGGCGGCGACACCCAGTTCGTCAACATGCACAACGCGTACGACGATCTGCCCGCGTCCACGAAGCAGCGCATCGACGGCTTGCGCGCGATGCATGTGTGGGAAAGCAAGTTCAGCCCGCGCAAAATGCGGCCGCTCGCCGAGCAGAGCAGCAAAGCGCTGCCGCCGCCCGCCAATCATCCCATCGTGCGACTGCATCCGCAAAACGGCCGCCGCGCGCTTTATCTCAATCCCGTGCGCATGGAATCCATCGTCGGCATGCCCGATGACGAGGCGCAGGCGCTGATCAAAGATCTGATGGCGCACGCTACGCAGAAGAAATACGAGTACCGCCACCAGTGGCGTTACGGCGACATGGTGATATGGGACAACCGCAGCTTGATGCACCAGGCGAACGGCGATTACGATATGAAGGAAACGCGCCACCTTTTTCGCATCATGATCGTGGGCGAGCCCGTGCTGGCTGCGGCGCCCGCCGGCGTTGCCGCCTGATTCCGTTCGCCTTCGCCAATTTAGTGCAGCATGCCGGCGCGGAGTAGCCGGCGCGCTGATTCTCATTAATAATGCTACGCCTTGCGTCGCCAATTCAGCGGGGCAATCCATAAGGGAGTGAAGAACGCCATGATTACGCTTGCGGCCCGCATGAGCCGCTTCGAAGAATCCGCCAGCGCGCGCGCCTCGCAAATCGCGCGCGCCTTGAAGGAACAGGGCCGCGACATCCTCGCGCTGACGACCGGCGAGCCGGATTTCCCGACGCCGGAGCACGTCAAGCAGGCGGCCATCGAAGCGATGCGCCGCGAGCAGACCAAGTACACGAACATCGACGGCATGCCGGATCTCAAGCGCGCCATCGCGGCGAAGTTCAAGCGCGAGAACGGGCTCGACTACCAGCCCGAGCAGATCATCGTGGGCGCCGGCGCCAAGCAGGCGATCTACAACGCGATGACAGCGACGCTTGAGGCCGGCGACGAAGTCATCGTGCCGCGGCCTTACTACCTCGCGTATTTCGATATTACGCGCCTGGCGGGCGGCGAGCCGGTGCCGGCAGCCTCGAGCGCGGCCGCCGGTTACAAGCTGTTGCCGGCAGTCCTGGACGCAGCGATTACGCCACGCACCCGCTGGCTCGTGCTCAACTCGCCTTCCAATCCGAGCGGCGCGACGTATACACAGGCGGAATTGCAGGGGCTCGCCGCCGTGCTGGCGCGTCACCCGCGCGTCGCGGTGCTATGCGACGACATTTATGAGCACATCCTGTTCGACGGCCGCAAGTTTTATACGCTGGCACAGGCGGCACCCGAGCTTTACGAGCGCACGCTGACTGTGAACGGCGTGTCCAAAGCGTATGCAATGACCGGCTGGCGCATCGGTTACGCCGGCGGACCGAAACACCTGATCAAAGCGATGGCGAAGGTGCAGTCGCAGTGCACGCACGGGCCGTGCTCGATCAGCCAGGCGGCGTCGATCGCGGCGCTCGACGGGCCGCAGGAGATCGTGCGCGAGCGCTCGCAGATGTTCCAGCAACGGCGCGATTTTGTCGTGGAAGCTCTCAACAAGGCGCCGGGCATGCACTGCAGCTCGCCCGCAGGCGCGTTCTACGTGTTCCCCTCGTGCGCGGGCGTCATAGGCAAGCGCACGCCGGACGGCAAGACCCTCGCCGACGACCGCGATTTCGCCCACTACCTGCTCGAAACCGAAGGCGTCGCGACCATGGACGGCACGGCTTACGGCATGCCCGGGCATCTGCGGCTCTCCATCGCTTCTTCCGTCGAAGTTCTGGGCGAGGCTTGCACGCGTATTCAGCGCGCGTGCGAAGTGCTCGGCTGATTTTTCCGGCACTCCGCAATTGATAAAGGAACGCATATGAATATTTTTCGCTGCTGTGCCGCTGTCATCGCCGGCCTCGTCCCGTTCGCCGCCACAGGGGCCGACTTTCCAGCGAAGCCCATCCGCGTGATTGTGCCGTGGCCGGCGGGCGGCAGCACGGACACGCTGGCGCGTATCGTCGGCCAGCGCCTGACGACCGTCACCGGCCAGCCGGTCGTCATCGACAACCGCGCCGGCGCTTCCGGCACCATAGGCGCCGATATTGCATCGAAAGCCATCCCCGACGGCTACACGATCACCATCGTCGAGGTGTCGCATGCCGTCATGCCTGCAACGACTGCCAAACTGCCGTACGACCTCGCGCGCGATCTTGCACCGCTCACGACCATCGGCGTCTCGCCGATGATCGTGTACCTGAACTCGGCTTTGCCGGCGAAAAATTTGAAGGAATTCATCGCGCTCGCCAAAGCGAAGCCGGGCGAGATTCCGGCCTCGCACACGGGCATAGGCTCGTTCACGCATTTGTCGCTCGAACTTCTGCAGACGCGCACCGGCGCGAAATTCAACCAGGTAAGCTATAAGGGCGCCGCACCCGCGATGATCGAGCTGGCCGGCGGCCAGGTCCAGCTCGGCATCTTCACGCTCGCGAGCGCCGGCGGCACGCTGCGCAGCGGGCGCGTCATAGCAGTCGCCATCGCCGGCGATAAACGCGTCGATGCTCTGCCCGATGTGCCGACGCTCGGCGAACTGGGCTACAAGGACCTGGTCATCAATCAGTGGTGGGGCTATGTCGCGCCATCGCACGTCGACAGCGCAGTCGCCGCCCGCCTGTATAAAGATCTGGTTGCCGCCATCGATCATCCGTCGGTGCGCGAGCGCGTCGTCGAGCTCGCGGTCGACGTGCGCACCATGGCGCCGCCGCAGTTCAAAACCTACATAGCCTCGGAGCTGCAACGCTGGGCGACGATCGCGCGCAACGCCGGAATCAAGCCGGAGTAGGCGCGCTCCTTGCCGAAAACCGGCTCCATCGGAAGCACCACCGGCGGCTGGCAGTTGTCTGCGCGCGGCCGCGCGTATAGCGATTCGGCGATACGCGCGCTGGCCAAACGGCTCGCGCAACAACCGAACATCGTGTCGTTCGCCGGCGGCATGCCGGCGCCCGAAACGTTTCCGCGCGATGCATTCGCGCGCGCCTTCGATTCTGTATTGAGCCGTGACGGCAGCGCGGCGCTGCAATACGGCCCCACCGACGGTTATCCGCCGCTGCGCGAATGGATCGCCGCGCGCGTCTCGACCGCGCATGCCCGCGTCGACGCCAGCCACGTTCTCCTCACCAGCGGCTCGCAGCAGGGGCTCGATCTCCTGGGCAAGGTACTGCTCGACGCGGATGACACCGTAGCCGTCGAGACGCCGACGTATCTGGGCGCGCTGCAGGCGCTGTCGCAGTATTCATCGCGCTATCTCGAGATGCCATGCGACGACGGCGGCATCGAGCCATCCGCGCTGACGGCTGCGCTCGCCTCATCGGATCGTGTCTGCAAATTCCTCTACACGATTCCGACGTTTCAGAATCCGACCGGGCGCACCTTGTCGCTGGCGCGGCGCGAGGCACTGGTCGCGGCCTGCGCGCGGGCGCGCGTGCCGATCGTGGAAGACGATCCGTACGGCGAACTCGATCACAGCGGGCGCCGGCACGCGAGCCTGCTATCGATGGCGCCGGACGATGTCACTTATCTCGGCTCATTTTCCAAGGTGCTTTCGCCGGGCATACGGCTCGGCTACGTCGTTTCACCGCCGGCGTTGACGCAGCGTCTCGAGCAAGCGAAGCAAGCAAGTGATTTGCACACGTCGACCTTGCTGCAAAGAGTCGTCTACGAAATCGTCAAAGATGATTTTCTCGAACCACACCTCGCAGCGAGCCGCGCGCTTTACCGCGACCGCTCCGCGGCGTTGGAGACATCGCTGCGTGCCCACCTTCGGAGTCATGCGACGTGGCAGCCGCCTGCCGGCGGCATGTTTCTATGGCTGCGCCTGAACAACGGACTCGATGCGGCGACCCTGCTCGAAGCCGCACTCGCAGCGGGCGTCGCTTATGTGCCCGGCGCGCCGTTCTTCGCCGGTCCGCCCGATCATGCAACATTGCGTCTGTGCTTCAGCACCGCCGCGCCGGACGCCATTGAGCGCGGCGTTACGGCACTCGCACAAGTCGTACGCGCAGCGCCGGCCGGTAATTGACTGTTCGCGTCGCGCAACTTCACTTTTGCTGCGCGTGGACTTTCCTGCGGTTCAATATTCCACCGCCGCCGAGCATCAGTGCGTTGATCCAGAACACCGCCGCAAGTCCCGTCGCGGAAGCGACGTAGCCGAAAAGGACAGGGCCGACGACGCGTGTCAGGTGGTTTACGCTTGAACGCAGCCCGAGCGCTTCGCCGGAGCGCCCCTCCTGCGAATTGCTGAACGTCATCATCATGGTGATGGGCTGTCCGCAACCGTTGCCGAGACCGAAAATGAACGACAACAGCCCCAGTGTCGCAGCGCCATGGCAAAGTGGCACAAGCAGAAAGCTCGCCGCGGACACGTAAAACGCATAGGCCAGCACCGCTTCTTCGCTGCGCCACCTGAGCAGTGCCGGCATGATCAGCCGCACGACGAAGCCGGCCGCGGCGAACATCGCGAGCACGACGCCGATGGCAGCAGCCGACATGCCGATGCCGTGCGCGTAGACCGGTATGTAGAACTGAAACATGTCCTGCCCCGACTGAATCAGGCTGCTGGCGGCGAGCACCTTCCACACGCCGGCGTCGGCCAGCATTTCGCGGAAGCCGCCGCCGGGCGCGGGCTTGGTGTGCGTACCCTCCGGCAGCGCCTTGCTTCCCCAGGCGAGTATGCCGGCCGACACCACATACAGCAGCACGATATAAAGACAGCTCGCCGCGTGTCCCGAGTATTGGATCGACAGGCCGGCCACCAACGGGCCGATAAAACTCGCCGTGGAGTTCATCAGGCTGAAGTTGCTGAAATTTTTAGCGCGATTCTGCGCAGTGCTGAGTACTCCCACAACATTCTGCATCGAAACGTTGACGAAGCCGACCGACACGCCGTTCATCGCAGCCGCCACGTACAGCGCGACGAGCCCGGGCCAGAAATACGGCACCAGCATGCCGGCCGCGCCGACGACGATGCCAAAGACGAGCAGCCAGCGCGCGCCGTAGTAGTCCGACAGCCTGCCCATCGGCCATGAAAGCAAGACGGGTAAGGCGAAAAAAGCGGCCGCCAGACCGCCGATTGCGAGCGGCTGCGCGCCGAGATTCAGCGCGTAGAGCGTCAGCAGGACACGGGTTGCGCGCGAACTGATCTGGGTGATCAGCGTAAGCGCGTACGCAAAATAGATAGACATCAGGCTTGAGTTTACTGCTTACCGCGTGCAGCAAACAGCACGCCCCGCGCGCGATCCGGCTCTTGCGCTAGACGGCGATATCGCTGCCGCCGGCGTTGAACGCGCGCGGCGCAACGCCGAGCGCGCGCCTGAACATCGTGGAAAAAGCGCTGGGGCTTTCATAGCCGAGATCGGGCGCGACCGTCGTGACGGGTGCGCCGTCGGCCAGGCGGCGTATGGATTCGAGCAGGCGCGCCTGCTGCTTCCACTGCGCGAACGTGATGCCGGTTTCACGCAGGAAGCGGCGGTAAAGCGTGCGCGTGCTCGTCTTGAGATCGCGCGCATCGCGCTCGCACGGCCACCGCGCGCGTAAGATCGCCTTGCACCGGGCTGTCCGGCGCGGAGGCAAAGCGCGCGCGCGCCAGACTGGCCGCGGGGTGGCTGTCCATTTTGCGATGGTTGCCCGTAAAACGTCGAAAGACAGATTATTCTAAATCAGTCAGACTGCGGCCATGAATACTATCGTCCAGCCCCAATCCCTGCCACGCGCCGACGGCTTTCCCCGTTCCGTCAGCCTGCTCCTCAACGTCGCGCACGCGATCGATCATATGTTCCTGCTGATTTTCGCGACCGCCGTGGCGAGCATCGCGCTTGAATTCGGCTTTGCGAACTGGACCGATCTGATGCCGTACGGCGTCGGCGCATTTTTTCTGTTCGGCCTCGGCGCCCTGCCCGCCGGACGCCTGGGCGACCTGTGGGGCCGCCGCGTCATGATGATCATATTTTTCGTCGGCATGGGCGCCGGCGCGTTGCTCGTCGCAACGACCCACAATGCATGGCAGCTCGCCGCGGCGCTAACGCTGCTCGGCGCGTTCGCGGCGATCTATCACCCGGTCGGCATTCCGATGCTCGTGCAGCACGCAACCAATCCCGGCGCGGTGATCGGCATCAACGGGCTCGCCGGCAACCTGGGCATCGCGGTCGCTGCACTCGTCACGGGCTTGATCGTCAAATGGCTCGGCTGGCGCGCTGCGTTCGCGATCCCCGGCGTGCTGTCGATCATTTGCGGAATATTGTTTGCCGCGTTGTGTCCGCGCGAGGACGAAGCGCCGTCGAAGCGCAAGGGCGGCAAAGCGAAGGTGGTGCTGACGCCGGCCATGCTTGCGCGCGCGTTCGCGGTGATGACGGTAGCCGCCATTGCCAGCAGCCTTATATTCAATTTCACGACAAACGGCAATGCACAGTTGCTGGCCGAAGGTTTTCGCGGCGTGGTCGAGGATCCCGCGCTGCTCGGCGCCATGCTCGCGCTCGTTTACGCGATCGCTTCCCTGACGCAAATTGTAGTGGGCCGCCTCATTGACAGTATGCCGTTCAAGCCGCTGCAGCTCTGGATGTCGATCGCACAAGTGCCGCTGCTGATCCTCGCCGCGCATGCGCACGACTGGTGGCTGTTCGTGGCACTCCTCGCGGTCATGGTGTTCGTCTTCGGCTCGATTCCGTTCACCGACGCGATGATCGTGCGCTACGTCGACGACCGCCTGCGCTCGCGCGTCGCGGGCATGCGGCTCACGGTCGCGTTCGGCATCAGCTCGTTCGCCGTATGGCTGCTGGGACCGCTCGTTAAAAATATCGGCTTTGCGTCGGCCCTGTGGATACTGGCCGGCATCGCGGCGGTCCGTACGGTGATCGTACTGCTGCTGCCCGAAGAGCCGGCCGAAACGAAGAACGCGCCGACCTGAATCGGGCACGGCGGACCGGCACGCAAGCACCATCGTGACACTCCCGCATTTCGATGCCGCGCAGTTCGTTCTTTCCGCCGGTGATGCGATTGTTGCTGCCGGATCCGATGGGGCCATCATTCTGTGGAACCCGGCCGCCGAGCGGATATTCGGCTATGCGGAGCAGGAAGCGCTCGGCCGATCGCTCGACCTGATTATTCCCGCACGCCAGCGTCAGCGGCATTGGGACGGATACGGCCGGGTGATGAAAACCGGCGAGAGCCGCTACGGTACCCAAGTGCTGCGCGTTCCAGCCCTGCATAAAGATGGACGGATGCTGTCCATCGCGTTCACTGTGACGCTGATGCGCGCGCCCGATCAAAGCTGGGTCATTGCGGCGACCATCCGCGACGAAACCGGGCGCTGGCAGGAAGAGCGCTCGTTGCGTCAACGGCTCGCCGCACTGGAAGCAAAGTCAGGCGGCCGTTAAGCCTGCCATGCAGAAACGCATAGTAGGCTACCGCCAGGACGAAGCAAAGCACTGGGTCGCGGAACTGGAATGCGGCCACGATCAGCACGTTCGCCACGACCCGCCGTGGATCAATCGCGAATGGGTCAGGACACCTGAAGGACGAGCCGGCGTGCTGGGCAGCACGCTCGACTGCAAGAAATGCGATGCGCATCTGCCGCGTGATGGCCCGCTGTGACGCCAGGGCGTTAAACCATCCCCTGACAAGTGTCATATAGCGGGAACGTAACGCGCCCGCTTCTCATCCAATGCCACAGACGAACGGCTCAGGAGCGGCAGTGGGTGTAAATCCGGCATACGAAGCGACCAATACTGAACCAGCGCTATCGGACATTGCCCTCGTGCAACAGGCCGTGCGCGGGGACGACAAAGCGTTTGAAATCATCATGCGGCGAAACAATCGCGCACTCTATCGTGCCGCCCGCAGCATTCTGCAGAACGATGCCGAAGCGGAAGACGCCGTGCAGGAAGCTTACCTGCGCGCGTATCAGGCGCTGGACAAGTTCCATGGCGAATCCCGGCTCACCACATGGCTCACGCGTATCGTCATCAACGAGGCACTGCAGAAATTGCGCAAGCACAAGCAGGAGGCGGGCACGGTTTCACTGGAGAACGTAGTAGATCTCGAAATGCATCTCGATACCGCGAGTAGCGGCAAGACTGCTCCCGACGGCCCGGAGACTGCGGCCATGCGCGCGCAAACGCGCAAGCTGCTTGAAAACAAGATAGATCAGCTGCCGTCGGCATTCCGCACGGTATTCATCCTGCGCGCGCTCGAAGAAATGTCGGTCGAGGAAACCGCGTCATGCGTCGGCATTACCGAGGCAACGGTGCGCACGCGGTTTTTCCGCGCGAAGAGTCTGCTGCGCGAATCACTGGCCAAAGAAATCGATATGGTTTTCGAGGACGCATTCGCTTTCGCGGGCGACCGTTGCGATCGCATCGTCGGCAACGTTCTCGAACGCATCAGGCGCCTGCGCACGAACATTTGAACGCCGCCCCGGCATAACCATCATCCGCGCACCAATGCGCATCCGCGCTTCAACCATCTGAAAGGAATCATCATGCAACTCGTTAAACTTTTGAACGACCCTTTATTTGCCGCCGGACGCCGCGCATTCATTGGCAAATCGGGTGTCCTGTTGTCTGCAACCGCCGTGGCTTTGCTCGCAGGGCGCGACGGCCTGGCTGCCGACGCGAAGGGAAGCCCGGCGTCGGGTGAAGATGACGTGCGCATCCTGAATACCGCGCTCGGCGCGGAGCACCAGGCCATCGCCGCCTATCAAGTAGGCGCCGAAAGCAAGCTCCTCGAAAAAGCCGTGCTGGCCCTCGCCGTGCAATTTCAGGGCCATCACAAGGAGCACGCCGACGTGCTGACCAAGACTATCGCCAAGCTCGGCGGCAAGCCGGTCGCCGCTCTGCAGAAATACACTTTTCCGACCGACAAGCTCAAGACCCAGGCCGATGTGCTGCGCTTCGCGGCAGGCCTCGAACAGGGCGCGGTGAGCGCCTACCTGGGCGCGGTGCCGGCGTTTAACAACCGCGATCTGTCCAAGGCGGCGGCCAGCATACTTGGCGACGAAGCCATGCACTGGGCGATCCTGCGCCAGGCGCTGGGCGACAATCCGGTGCCGTCGGCATTCGTCTCTTAGTTCGCGCAATCGCGTGACACGGCGCGGCCGGTTGCAGCATGACCGTGCCGCGTCTCTCTTAAGGCGCATCAGACATGCATGACATTCGTCGCTGGTTCATAGCGAGCGCGCTGATATTGCAATGCTGCGGTGTGGCGGCTGCCGATCGGCAATCCGCATCGAAGGGCGATGCCAAAAACGGCGAGCAGGTCTATGCGCGCTGCATGGCGTGCCATGCACTGAGCGAGAATCGCATCGGTCCCCGGCATTGCGGCGTATACGGCCGCCGCGCCGGCACCGTCCCGGGTTTCGATTATTCACCCGCAATGCGCAATTCCAGAATCGTATGGAACGAAAAATCGCTGGATGCGTTTCTCGCCGATCCCATGAAATCTGTGCGCGGGACGGCGATGGTATTCGCCGGCGTCCCTGATCCCAAAGAGCGCGCAGACGTTATTGCGTGGCTTAAAAAAGCGGGCACCGACCCCGCCACCTGCCCGTCGAACGCGCAACGTTAGATGACGGACGGCGGATCAATCAGCCTTGATGTTCGCGTCCTTGACGACTTTCGACCAGCGCTGGATTTCCGATTTGATCGCCGCTTCGAATTCCTCCGGCGTGCTCGCGATGATGTCCAGGCCGAGCGTGGCGAAGCGTTCCTGGTTGGCGGGGTCCCTGAGGATGCGGCGGGTTTCGCCGTAGAGCTTGTCGACGATCGCCTTCGGCGTGCCGTGCGGCGCGATCAGGCCCTGCCAGTCGCGCACTACGATATTGGGCACGCCCGCTTCCGCCATCGTCGGCACGTCGGGCAATTGTAGCGATCTCTCTTTCGACGACACCGCCAGCGCGCGCAGGCGGCCCGCCTTTATGAACTGCAGCGACGAAGTCATTGACGCGAAGCTCATGGCAACGTTGCCGCCGAGCAAGTCCGCTATTGCAGGTCCACCGCCTTTATAAGCGACGTGCGTCATTTTGACGCCGGTGGTCAGCGCAAAAAACTCGCCCACGAGGTGCGGCGCGCCGCCGATGCCGGACGATGCAAACACGAGCTCGCCCGGTTTTGTCCTGGCCGCAGCGATAAGGTCTTTCACCGACATGATCGGCGACTTCGCGTTGACCACCAGCACATTGCCGACTGCCGCCGTCATGGTGATAGGCGCGAAATCCTTCACCGTGTCGTACGGCATCTTGAGCAGACTCGGATTGACGGAGTAACGCAGCGATACCAGCTCTATGGTGTAACCGTCTGGATTCGCCTTAGCGACGATTTCGGTGCCGATGATTTCGCCGGCGCCCGGCCGGTTGTCGACCAGCACCTGCTGCCCCCAGCTATCCGTCAGCTTCTGGCCGAGTATGCGTGCCATGCCGTCGCTGCTGCCGCCGGGCGCGATTGGCACAATCAAGCGGATCGGACGGCTTGGGTACCCGGCGACCGCGTCCGGTTTCGCGGGTTGTGCGCCCGCATTCCCGTTAATCGCAATCAGCGCAAGCGCGGCGATAGTGCCGGACAGTTTCTGGAATTTCATCATCGTCCTCTCAATTCAGATTGGATTCATTGCCAGATCCCCGCAAGGCTACCTGGCCAAACCGAGATCAACCAGCACCGCGCGCAACTCCTGATGCTGCGCATCGAGGTAGGTTTTCGTGTCGCGGCTGTTGAGATAGACCGGTTCCTGCAGCAGGCGCGCGAGTTCTTCGCGCCACTCCGGCATCTGCGCGAGTTTTGAGAATATGCCATCCCAGTAGGCGATTTGCGCCGCGGTGAGGCCTTTCGGCCCGACCACGCCGCGCCAGTTCGCATAGACGGAATCGACGCCCTGCTCTTTCCACGTCGGTACGTTCGCGAATGCGCCGCCAAGGCGCTTCGGTCCCGATACCGCGATGCCGTGCAGCTTGCCGGACTCGATGAAAGGCATCATGCCCGCGGCACTGCCGGCCGCGATGTCGATATGGCCGCCCATCACGGCGGCCACGGCTTCCGTCGAGCCTTTCACGACGATCACGCGCAGCTTTTTGATGTCGACGCCGGCGGCTTTCAGCGCCAGCACCGTGGCAAGATGATTGGAGCCCGCGAGCGCGGTCGACAGCCCTATGGTCAGCGACGTCGGGTCTTTCCTGAGACGCTCGACGACGTCGCGGCCGGTTTTGTACGGCGCGTCGGGCCGCACGCCGAAACCGACGTACTCATTGATGAGGTGGGCGAGCGGCGTCATCTCGGTATAGGTGATCTGCCCCGCAATCATCAGCGGCCCGGTGATCATCGGCTGCAAGGTCAGCGCCAGGGAATGACCGTCGCCCGCATGCTGGTTCAGATAGACAAAGCTCAACGTGCTGCCGCCGCCGGTCTTGTTGACGACGCTGCTCGCGACATCCGTAATCAGTTTTTCCTGAAACAATTTCTGCATGATGCGTCCGGTAATATCGGCGCCGCCGCCGGGCCCGGAGCCGACGATGATCTCGACGTTGCGGATAGGCTTCCATGCCTGCGCGAGCGCGTTGCCCGCGACAAACAGCATGAACAGCAGAAGAAAACCCGCGCTTAACTGCATCGTCACATTCGGAAAAAAGTATGAATCGAGTATAGCATCGCGCGTCACGCGGTTTGACACCCGCGCGCGACGGTCGATATGATGCGTCGCAGTTTCTCCTCTTCCGAATTTCATTTTCACCATGCCGCTCCTGCTCGACAACCGTGAAGTCGCCGCCGCCATGCGCGCGGAGGAATACGTCGAAACGATGGAGCAGGCGTTTCGCGAGCTCGGCGCCGGCCGCGCCGTCAACTCATTGCGCGTCGACACGTGCGTGCCGTTCGACGGCTACACGCCCGATCTCAAACGCGCGACGGCGGCGCGCATCGATGCGCTGCCGAACGATGCCGACCCGGTCTATGCCGCGCCGACAATGCAGGCCGCGAAGGAAGCGGGGGACGTGGTCTACCGTCTGAAAACGGTGACCGGCGGATTTCCCGCTTGCGGCATGATGGCGGTGCGCATCTCTACGCACTTCGACACCCAGCCTGAAATAGCAGGCGTGTTGCGCAGGGTAAAGCTGCCGCTGGCGCCTGGCTGGCAGTTTATGAGCATGATCGTGCTGCTGTCGCTCGAGACCGGCGAAGTGCTCGGCATGCTGCCCGACTCGCATATCCAGAAAATGCGTGTCGGCGGCACTACCGCGCTCGGCGTAAAGCTGCTGGCGCGGCCGGAATCCGAAAACGTCGGCGTGCTCGGCAGCGGTGCGCAGGCCGAAGCCGCGCTCGAATGCACCGCGGCGGTGATGAAGCTCAAGCGCGCGCGCATCTATAGCCCGACACAGGCGAACCGCGAGCGCTTTGCGCGCACCATGAGCGAGCGCCTCGGCATCGAAGTCGTCGCCGTCGATTCGGCAAAGCACGCGTTCGAAAAAGCCGACATCGTGCTCGCCGCGACGAGCTCGTACGAGCCCGTGTACGACGGCGCCTGGCTCGTGCCCGGCATGCATCTCGGCATCGGCACGCTGCTCGAAGACGACGTGCAGACATTCAAGCAAAGCCGCCAGATCGTGGTGAGCCTGAAGCCGTTCGGCGACAGCAGCGATTTCGTGCAGAACTTCGTGATGGGGAAAAAGAAACGCGGCGCGACTTTCGGCCAGCTCATCAACAGGAAAGCGCAGGAATTCGACTGGGCTTCGTATGTCGAGCTGGGCGACATCCTCAACGAGCGCAGTGCGGGCCGCCACGGCGCTGATGAAATCACGCACCACCTCAACAACAACGGCTGCGGCATGCAGTTCGCCGCGGCGGGCGCGCGCATACTCGAGAACGCGCGCAAGATGGGGCTGGGGACGGAATTGTCCGGCGATTTCTTTCTGCAGAAAGAACACACCTAACGCCAACGCGGTTTCGGGTTACGATAACGGCTCTCCGATCTGCCGGCTATTCCCATGCACGCGCTTTCCAGGTTTCTTACTACACTGGCACTGGCTGTTGGTTCCCTCCCTGCAGGTGCGCAAAGCTATCCAAGCAAACCCGTCCGCATCGTGGTGCCGTTTCCTGCCGGCGGCGGCGTCGATCTGACGGCGCGCACGGTCGGCCAGAAGCTCACCGATTATCTGGGGCAGCAGGTGGTGATCGACAATCGGGCCGGCGCGGCCGGCACCATAGGCGCCGAGCATGTCGCGAAGTCCGTGCCAGACGGTTACACATTGCTGGTCGCGGGCCCCGGCTCGGTCGCGGTCGCGCCTTTGCTCTTTCCCAGGCTCGGCTACAACCCGCTGAAGGACCTCGCGCCCATCACGATGCTCGTCACCATGCCGTACATCATCGTCGCGCATCCGTCAGTGCCTGCAAAGAACGCAAGAGAATTGATCGCGCTCGCGAAGGCCCATCCCGGCAAGCTCAACATGGCTTCCGGCGGTGCCGGCACCGGCCAGCACCTTGCTGGCGAACTTTTCAACGTGCTGGCCGGCATCAATATGATTCACATCCCGTATAAGGGCACGGCGCCCGCAATCGCCGACATCATGGGCGGGCATGCGGACCTGACGTTCTCTGATCCGTCAGTGCTGCCGCAGTTGCAGGCGGGCAGGCTGAAAGTGCTCGGCGTATCCGGCAACAAGCGCTATCCGCCGCTGCCCGATGTGCCGACCGTCAGCGAATCCGGCCTGCCGGGATTCGACGTCGTGAACTGGTATCCGTTCATGGCGCCCGCGGGAACGCCGAAGGAGCTCATCGCGCGCTTGAATACAGAAGCCGTCAAAGCGCTCAACTCGCCCGACGTGCGCGACAAGCTGATGGCCCAGGGCCTCATACCCACGCCGATGTCGCCCGACGAGCTCGGTCATTTCATCCGCGAAGATTACGAGCGCTGGGCCAAAGTCATCAAAGCCGCCAACGTGAAACTCGACTGAGACTATCCAACAGGCTCGCCCCATGAATGACACCATTGCACCGCTCACTCAGCTCGCCGCCATCCGCCGCGAATTTCCCGGCACCGACAAATGGATTTATCTTGAGACCTCGGCGCGCGGCCTCCTGCCGATCGGCGCGCGCGACGCGGTGGCGCGCTATCTCGACGACCGCATTTACGAAGGCGGCACGCAGGCGACGATGCTCGACAAGCTCGAAGGCGTGCGCGGCAAGTTCGCGCGTCTGATCGGCGCCGCGCCCGACGAAATCGCGATCGTCAAGAACGTGTCGGAAGGCCTCAACGCGATCGTGACCTCATTGCAGTGGCAGCGCGGGGAAAACGCCGTGCTGTGCGCCGACATCGAGCACCCGAACAGCACTTACGCGCTGTACAACATGCGCGACCGCCACGGCATCGAAGTGCGCTCCGTGCCGCCGACCGCCGATTTCGCCACGCCCATTGAAGCGATAACCAGGGCAATCGACGACCAGACACGCATGGTCATCGCCTCGACCGTCACGTATACGACCGGCGGGCGCAGCGATCTCGATGCACTGGCCAAACTGTGCCGCGAGCGCAACATTTTCCTGCTGGTCGACGGCGCGCAATCGATCGGCGCACTCGAGCTCGACATGCGCAAAACACCGATCGATGCGATGACGGTCGGCGCCTCCAAGTATTTGTGCGGCCCGTACGGTTTCGGCTTTCTGTACGTGCGGCGTGAGCGCGCCGAGCGCATGCAGCCCGGCAGTCTCGCGCGCTACGGCATCGATCTCGGCGACGCGCACGAAGGCGAGAAAGGCGGCGCGCAATACAAGCTGATGCCCGGAGCGCGGCGCTTCGAAATCGGCAGCTATAACTATGCAGGCGCGAATGCAATCGACGTGTCGCTCGACCTCATCGCCGGCGTCGGCGTACCGACCATAGAGCAGCACGTGCTCGGACTCGCGCGCGCTTTTACCGCTGGACTGTTGAAGCTGAACCTGCCGGTCATGAGCGGCAAAGTCGACAAGCATTTTTCGCACGTCGTGCTGGTCGACAGCGCGGCCGCCGACGCCGCGATGCAGGCGCAAGTGCAGGACATTTACGATTATCTCGTGGCCAATCGCGTCAAGTTGTCGATACTCCACGGCCGGCTTCGCTTCGCCTTCCACTTTTACAACACGCTGGAAGAAATCGAAAAAGTGCTGGCTTTGTTGCGCGCGAAACCCGCGAAAAGCCCCTAAGCAAACTCTGATCAAGCCCTCAGGAAATTGACCCCCTGTCGGCCCGGGGATAGAGTTCGGGTCAGCGAAAAGGGAGACCTTTCATTCTCCCAGAGCATTTCATCTCGCGGGAGGATTCATGCTGGGAATGCAAAAGATAATCCATACGTTTCCATCTGCCCGAATTCCATCGATGGCAGGAGGCTTGGCCGTAGAGGTCTCTCTCATTGCTCAACTGGGACATGGATCAGGCAATCATTTATTCTTCAGCGTAGCGGCACGGCAAAAGGCGCACGCTGCATTTGTCGATGAACTTGATGAACCGTCAGCAAAGCTTGGGGCCACTGATTTTGCAAAGGGCGACGCTACTGCTCTGTATTCCTTTATCGTCGGCCCCAACGGCCATCCATTTCACAGACATGCAGGGCACAGAATATTTACCGCGATTTCCGGAAGCGGTGGCTGTCAGCTTCGATTCTCGAGTGCTTCGCCGGCACAAATAGAAAAGGATCCGCGCAATTTTGTTAAGGCACTTCAACACATCAATATTCCGCCGGATTGTCTTTTTGCGGTCCGCTTTGGCGGCGAAACATGGCATCAATTCGCACCGCTTAAACGCAATTCACTCCATCCGGTTTTTTTTGCGCTTTCCTGTCATACCAACGAGTTGGGCGGTGCTCTATCGAGCGACCTGAAAGAAAAGGTTCTGGCGAATCAGGCGGACATCGCGGCGCTCACGGAAACGCTACCGCACCACCTTATAGATCTACTAAACAGCAGATCGCAAAAAAATATGCAAGTCCCGACGATTGAACTATCGTTAGACGCCCCGTCTGGAACTCTGCACCGCGCGATATGCAACACCTTTCGAGGAAGCGCCGGCTTTGTCCGCGGGGCGTGGGGTCAATGGAAAGGCTCTACAGGCTTCGTCTCGGATAACGCCATCCTGCGCGTTGTGAAAGAATTAAAGCGCCCTCCTAAAGGGTCTTTGTTGCTAGCGCAATTAGCTGATCGACGAGTTCACCATGACGACACCTTTTGTCTTTCACTCAGGGGTAAGAATTTCACAGCATGCAGCGCGTCGACCCTGCTGGGATCGTTGCTGGGCGGGTTTCTGATAAATCCGCCAGTTGGCGTTTCCCGATTGATGTTGTTGCGCAACATGCTCGTTAAACCACTCGGACTTCGCACGTCCCCCTTAGGCTGCCCAGTGTCATCGTTACTGGCGCCACGGAGTGACAAAATGTTTGCGAATCAGTACCCGGTGCTCGATCTCGCAGTCGACGCCTCTGACAGGCAGGCGCAAGTCATTCTTGGGGCGGACGATAAACATCTTGTATTTCGTTCGTGCGTTGGCGTTCAAATCGTCAACGACCAATGCATCGATATAACTCTCGGCACCCGGGTTCATTGCAAAAACCTGTTTGGCAGATTCTATATGGCGGTCATTTCACAAGTTCATCGTTCTTACATCACACCCACTATGCTTCAGCTCGCGGTTGATCACATCGTCGGCGATGTGAAGGAAATAACACTCGATCCGACTAATTTCGAGGCGGTAGACAGGGCGCCCTTGCAGGGCACAACTTGATAGGACGAAGTATTTTTCGACGGATATAACACCGTTGGGCGGCGCAATCGCCCGCTTACTTGATCGGTCACGTGGTCCGCAGCGCGCGGGCCACGTGGTATATTTCGAGGTCGTCGCTCGCTTTGGGAGTACCGCTTTTGCCGCGCGTCAACCTTGCCGATCTGCCGCTGCGCCGTACGCTGCCTTTCATGCGCGTGCCGGGACCGCAGGAGCGCGCGGATTCGCGCGTGGGCATCGTCGGTATTCCTTTCGATTGCGGTGCGCATCCCGTCAGAGTCGGCGCGCGGCTCGGACCTTCGGCAATTCGCGAGCAGTCGCTTCTGCTGCGGCCGTACAATCCACCCGACTTCGATTTCGATCCGCTCGCGAAGCTGCAGGTTGCGGACTGGGGCGACGTGGACGTCGTGCCCGGCCAGATCGAAGACGCATTCAAGAAAGTCGAGCGCGTGCTCGACGCCGTCTTTGCGAGCGGTGCGTTGCCGCTGACGATGGGCGGCGACGGCGCGGGCACCTTGCCGCAGATCCGCGCGGCGCATCGCAAGTTTCCCGACTTAATCGCGCTGCACATCGATTCGCACGCGGACAGTAATCCTTCTCCCGAGACCGGCCACGATACCGGCACGGCGTTCACGCGCGCGGCGCAGGAAGGTCTCGTTGACGTAAAGCACTCGATGCACGCCGGCATACGCGGCACGTTCCGCATGCAGGGCAGCCTCGAGCATTCCGACCGGCTCGGTTACGAAACGATACTGATGCGCGATATCGAAACGATGGGCATACCCGGGCTCGTCAAGCGCATCCGCGACAAATGCGGCAACCGCCCGGTCTATCTTTGTTTCGACATGGATGTCTTCGATCCTTCGTGCGCGCCCGGTGTATGCGCGCCATCGTGGGGCGGCCTGACTGCGCGCGAAGGACTCGCGCTGCTGCGCGGCATCGGCGGTCTCAATGTCGTGGCGATGGACGTCAATACGATCAGCCCGCCGCACGACGTCGGCGGCATGTCCGCCCTGCTGGCGGCGAACGTGATGCTCGAAGGCATACTGCTTTTTTCGCAGAGGCCGCAATGAAGCTGTCGTTTGCCGCGCTCGCCGTCATGGCGCCGCTCGTCGGCGCGCATGCCGCCGATTACCCGGCACGGCCGATCCGCATGATCGTGCCGTGGGCGCCCGGCGGCGGCTCCGAAATTTCGGCACGCATTCTCGGCCAGAAACTTGGCGAGTATCTCGGCACCACGATCGTCATCGACACGCGGCCCGGCGCTGCGAGCATGATAGGCACGCAACTCGCAGCGCATGCTCCGGCGGACGGTTACACGCTATTGTTCACAGACCTCCCGGTCACGATCAATCCGGCCGTCAGCAAAAACGTCGGCTACGATCTCGCGAAAGATTTCGTGCCAATATCGATGGTCGCGACTTCGCCGGCGATTCTCGTCATGCATCCGTCGGTGCCCGCGGCAAACCTCGCTGAGTTCATCGCGCTCGCGAAAGCGCAGCCCGGCAAAATCACGCTCGGCCACGGCGGCGTCGGCGCCACGACCCATGTCGTCGGCGAGCTTTTTCAATTGCGCGCAGGCGTCAAATTGAATCCCGTTCCATACAAAGGCACGGGGCCCGCGGTCGCGGATACCCTGGCCGGCCAGGTGCAGTCCGCGATCAGCACCATGCCCGCTGCCGTCCCGCACATTCAGAACGGGCGCCTGCGCGGGCTCGGCATCGCCGGCAATAAGCGCTCGACCGCGATACCCGACGTGCCGACGATGGCAGAAGCGGGCGTCAAAGGCGTCGAAGGCGAAAACTGGAACGGCGTGCTGGCGCCGACCGGCGTGCCGCCGGCGATCATCGTCCAATTGAACAGCGCGATCGTCAAAGCCGTCAGCCAGCCGCAAGTGCGCGAGCGGCTGGCCGCCCTTTCGCTCGAAGCGATCCCGTCGACACCCGCCGAATTCAGAAGAGTGCTCGATGCCGAGCTCAAAAAATGGGCCGAGGTGGTGAAAGCCGCCAACATCCAGTCCGACTAATTTTCAGCCTAAGGTCCCATGATCGACAAGAAGAGCATGAAACGCGACACCATTACGACGCACGCCGGCCGCGATCCGCAGCGCTACGCCGGGCTCGTCAACACACCGGTGTTTCGCGGCTCGACCGTGCTGTTTCCCGACGTCGAAACCTACGAGAACCGCGACCCCGACAATTACAAGTCGATGCGTTACGGCGTCCACGGCACACCGACCACATTCGCGCTTGAAGAAGCCGTCGCGCAACTCGAGGGTGGGTATTCCGCGGTGGCGCTGCCGTCGGGGCTCGCCGCCATCGTTGTCGCACTCGTGCCATTCGCGAAGCAGGGAGCGCACATCCTGATGGTCGATTCGGTCTACGGGCCGGCGCGCAATTTCTGCGAGAAGCGCCTGAAGCCGTTCGGCGTCGAAATCGAGTACTACGATCCGCTGCTCGGCGGCGCGATCGCGAAACTGATCCGGCCCGCTACCACTGCGGTTTATTGCGAGGCGCCGGGCTCGCTCACGTTCGAGATGCAGGACCTGCCTGCGATCGCGGCGGCAGCGCACGCCAAGAACATTCCCGTGCTCGCCGACAACACCTGGGGCACGCCGTATTTTTTCCGCTCGCTCGAGCACGGCGTCGACGTCTCCATACACGCCGGCACCAAGTACATCGTTGGCCATTCGGATGCGCTGATGGGCGTCGTCGTCACCAACGAAAAATACTGGCTGCCGGTGCGGCGCGCGGTCGCCGACTACGGTTATTGCGTGAGCCCCGACGATTGCTATCTCGCGCTGCGCGGCCTGCGCACGATAGGTGTTCGCATGCGCCACCAGCAGCAAAGCGCGCTGAAAGTCGCGCGCTGGCTCGAACAGCGCCCCGAAGTGTTGCGCGTGCTCTATCCCGCGCTCGAAAGCGACCCCGGCCACGCGCTGTGGAAGCGCGACTTCAGCGGCGCGGCGTCGCTGTTCGGCGTCGTGCTGAAGCCTGTCCCTGACGACTCGGTAGCCGACATGATCGATGAGCTCAAGCTATTCGGCATCGGCTCGTCGTGGGGCGGCTTCGAAAGCCTCTGCATACGCGCGAACCCGGCGAAAGGGCGCACGGCGACCAAATGGAGTCCGGGCGGGCCGTTGATACGCCTGCACATCGGCCTCGAGGACACCGACGACCTGATCGCCGATCTCGAACGCGGGTTGAAACGACTCGCATGAGCCCGCTCGCGCAATCACGCCTCGCATGAGCACGCCCGCGCAGTCGCGCGACGACCGGACAATCAACGCGCTGCTGCTTGCGGTGCTGTTCATCTCGGGCCTCATGCTGCTGCGCGAAGGACCGCACTTCGACAACGTGGTCGATGGCTGGCCGTTCTTTACCGGCGCGTTCTTCATCGGCGCCCTGCTGGGTTTCCTCGGCTGGTCGTACACTTTTGGCAGCGCGCCGATGCTCAAATTTTCCGGCTCGTATCGCCGGCCGTGGCTGGCGGCGCTTATCATGGGGCTGCTCACGGCAGTTTCGGTTTCCTATATCAATCGGATTTTCGCGGCGCCACCCGACCGCACGGTAACGACGCCCATCGAATCCATTGAAGAAGGCCGCGCCGGCCGCTGGCGCCTGATGGTAAAAATGTCTGATGGCCGTTACCAGCGCTACTTGATACCGGACGACGCGGCGCTGGCGCTGAAAACCGCCAAAACCGTGCGCATAGGCATCGCGCGCGGCGCGTTAGGGTTCGATCTAATGGCAAAATTCGAACCGCAGACCTAGCCGCGCAAGTTCGCTGTAACTCAAGGAGGACGTCATGATGATCCGCTGCTGCAGATTTTTTGCCATTGCTTTGCTTTCTGCCTGGGCTGCCGTTGCGCCGGCGCAGCCGATGCCGGTCATGGAAGCCGTCGTCGGCAATAATTTCGGACACCTGCCGATGTTCGTCGGCGTCGAGAAAGGCCTCTTTAAAAAGCACGGCGTCGACGTCAAGCTCAAAGTCGTCAATATCGGCTCGCAGATGGTGACCTCGATGCAGAAGAACGAGGTGCAGATTGGCGATATGAGCGTGACTACGTTTCTCAAGGCGCGCCATGGCGGCGACCCCTTCCGCGTGATCGGCATTATCCAGAGCGACGGCACGCGCGCCAACGCCGACGAGCCGCTGGCCATCATCGCGCGCAAGGATTCCGGCATACGCGCCGGCAACATCGAAGACCTCAAAGGCAAGCGCATTGCCCTGTCGAAGGGCCAGACCTCCGACGAATACCTGAAGATGGTGCTCGCGCGGCGCAATATCAAATACGAGGACGTGCAGATAGTCGATATCGGCAACGCGAGCCAGACCCAGCTCGCGACGCTGCTGAAGGAAGGCAAAGCCGACGCATCCGTCTGCTGGGAGCCTTTCAATACGATGGTGCTGGACCAGGCCGCTGACTCGTACGTGGTGGTGCGCGGCGGCGGCCACATGTCGTACATCATGATCGCCACCGCGCACGAGCCCACGCTGAAGACGAACCCGGATGTCGTGCGCAACTTCGTGGCCGGACTTGCCGCCGCCTCACAGTACACGCGCAAAAATCGCGCCGAAGCCGTCGATATATTCGCGAAGTGGGTGCCCGGCATCGACTCGGCGGTCGGCAGGAAAGCCATCCAGCACATCAGCTACGATCCGCGCATCTCGGCGCCGGTGATGCAGGCGTTCGAGTCAGCGGAGGATGACGTGCTGAAAAACACCTTGAAAGACGCCGCGCGCCTGAACGTGCCCGACCAGTTCGCATCGTCGTTCATGGCGGACGTGCAGAAATCGAACCCCGAATATTTCAGCGATCTGCCGCCGCTGCCGGCGCGCTAACGCAATCAACCGCGAGGATCATAAGTGAGCACTGCAACCCATACCACCGTCCGCCATGGCACTGCGACCCCGGGCGGCGGCTTCCCGGTTTACGGTGAAGCGTACGCTGCGACGCTGAATGAAATCGATCCGGCGCTGTCAGTGCGCCCGACCAACACCAAGGGCAGCACCGAAAACGTGCCGCTGCTCGAAGCGGGCAAACTCGATACCGCGCAGGTCACCGGCGAAGTGTTTTACGAAGCCATCGCCGGTGTCGGGCGCGCGCCGGCGGATCTGCGCATATTGAACGCGATGTACTCCAACTCGGGCATGTTCATCGTGCGCGCGGACAGCGAGTACAAAACGATCGCCGATCTCCATGGCAAGACCATCGCGTGGGGTGCGGCGGGCTCGGGCTTCATCGTGCTCGCGCGCTATGTAATGGACGGCATGGGTCTCGACATGAACGCGGATTTTCAGCCGCGCCTGCTCGACAAGGCCGCCGACGGGCCGGCTATGGTGCTCGACGGTCGCGCGGCAGCGCTATGGGGCGGCGGCGTAGGCTGGCCGGGTTTCACCGCGATCGCAGACGGTCCCGGGGGCGCCCGCTTCATAGCACCAAACGCGGAAGAGATCGAGCGCATCACGGCGAAGCATTCATTCATCAAGCCGATGACCTTGCCGGCCGACAGCTATCCGCGGCAGTCGCTGCCGATTGCCACCGTGGGCTCGTGGTCGTTTGTGCTCGCGCGTCCGGGCCTGCCAGACGACGTTGCTTACCGGCTGGCGTTTGCGCTGCACACCGGCGCAGCCGCGTTGGGTGCGCGGCTCGAACAGGCACGCGAATCGACGCTGGCGAACACGCTCGCCGCGACGCCGCGCGTCGAGCTCATACACCCGGGCGTGCAAAAATACATGCGGGTGATCGGACTGCTGAAATGAGCCGGGCCCGTAGCGGGGCCCTGGCGGCATTGACGCTGCTGGTCGCCGGGAGTGCAGCCGCGCAATCGAATTTCCCCGACAAGCCGGTCCGCTTTATCGTGCCGTATCCGCCGGCAGGCGCGACCGACATCACCGCGCGCATCGTCGGGCGGACCATCGCGCAAAACGTCGGCCAGCAGATCCTGATCGACAATCGCGGCGGCGCCGCCGGCAATATCGGCACGGACCTCGCGGCAAAGTCCGCGCCGGACGGCTATACCGTCCTCTACACGCTGTCATCGCACACGATCAATCCCGCGCTCTACGCAAAGCTGCCGTTCGACGTCGAAAAAGATTTCGCGCCCATCACGCTCGTCGCGACGATTCCGCAGATCCTCGTCGCGCATCCGAGCCTGCCCGTCGGCAGCGTAAAAGAACTGATCGCCCTCGCCCGGAAAAAACCCGGCGCGCTCAACTACGCATCCGCGGGCACCGGCTCGCCCGGCCATCTTGCCGGCGAGCTTTTCAAGATACGCACGGGCACCGACATCGTGCATGTGCCCTATAAAGGCGGCGGGCCGGCGGTCGCCGATCTGCTCGGCGGCCAGGTGCCGCTGATGTTCGTATCGATTCCGTCGGTCCTGCAATACGTGAAGGCCGGCAAGCTGCGGGCGCTCGGCGTCACAACAATGAAGCGGTCCGGTTCAGCGCAGGACATTCCGACGCTCGCCGAGTCGGGCCTGCCGGACTACGACGTGCCGTCGTGGCTGGGCGCACTGGTGCCTGCCCGCACGCCTGCGGCCATCGTCACGCGCCTGCATCAGGAATTCGTCAAGGCGCTGCAGTCGCGCGAAGTGAAGGATGCGCTGTTCGCGCAGGGCGCCGATGCGGTCGGCAACACCCCCGCCGAATTCGACGCCATCATCAGGATGGAGCTGAAGAAGTGGGCGAAGCTGATCAAGGACGCCGGCATTAAGACGGAATGACGCCGTCGCTGAAGCGCTAACCCGCTGACATTACGCGTCGCCGAAACCGCCGCCGCCCGCTGTCTCCATCACCACGCGGTCGCCTTTGTTGAGCACCCAATGGTCCGCCGGGTCGATGGTCTTGCCGTTCAGCCGCAGCGCGCCAACCTTGCCCGGCGTGCCGCCGAAGATACCCTGCGGCGCTGTGCGAAAACGCGTCATGATCATCGACGCCATCATCGGCGTATCCGCCGTCACTTCCACTTCGAAATGCAACCCGTCGCCGCCGCGGCGCTTGCCGCCGCCCCCGCTGCCGCGCCGTATGCTGCGCTCGATCACGCGCAGCGGCGCCATCTGCTCGAACACCTCGATCGGCGTGTTCGAGAGGTTCGACGGAAACGATAGCATCGTGTAGCCGTTGCGATGTTTCGTCGCACCCTGCCCGGCGTTCATGAAGTTCACCGCCGCGTACGGGCGCCCGTGATGCTCGCCTGTCACCGTGATGGACGAATTCGACGAGCCTTCCGCTATTGCACGCTCGGGCAGCACGTCCGCCAGCGCCATCATGATCGCCGGCACCATCATGTGGCCTATCATGCCGCGGCCGCCGCTCGCTGCCGGATATCGCGGATTGAAGATGGAACCGAGCGGTGCCGACGTCGTGATGGGCGTGAAACTGCCTTCATTGTTCGGCACGTCGGGGCACAGCAAGGCTTTCACCGCGAACGCCGAATAGGCAAACGTGTATATCGGCACCACGTTCACCGCGCGCGGCACCTGCGCGGACGAGCCCGTGTAGTCGATCGCGAGCTTGTCGCCTTTGACCGTGATCGTGCAATTGATGAGGATGGGCTCTTCGAACCCGTCGTGCCGGGTCTGCGCGTGGTAAACGCCGTCGGGCACCGCGCGTATGCTTTTCTTCATCGCACCTTCAGAGCGCCGGCGTATTTCGCGGCCCAGCGCGTTGAGGTCGGTGTCGCGCAAGAGCGGCCGCAAACGCTCTTCAAGCATCTTGCACGCGGCGACCTGCGCCCAGATGTCGCCCAGCGTCTGCTCGGGCACGCGAACGTTCTGGCCTATCATGTCGAGCAGGGTCTGGTCGGGCTTGCCCGCATTGATGAGCTTCAACTGCGGAATCTGCAGGCCTTCCTCGTAAATGTCGCGGATGCCCGCATTGCGAATGCGCCCGCCGATGTCCGGCATGTGACTCACGACGGCGGCGAAAGCGATGAGCTTGCCCTTGTCGAAAATCGGCATCGCGATATTCACGTCGTGGATATGGCCCGTGCCCATCCATGGATCGTTGGTGATCATTACGTCGCCGGGCTTCAGCGTCTTCGCTGGAAATTTTTTCAGGAAATGCTTGACCGTCGCCGGCAGCGTGCCGATGAAGGATGGGATGGACAGCACCGACTGCGCGATCGAGTGCCCCTCCGCATCAGTCAATACGACGGCGAAATCATTCGCCTCGCGCACCAGCACCGAAAACGACGTGCGCACGAAAGCGGCCGATGCCTCGTCGACCATGCTGACGAGGCGCTTCCATTGGATCTCCAATGTTACGGGATCGAGCTTGAGCTTTTTCATGTGAACTCCCTGATTGTGACCGCGACGGTGTAGTCAGCCAGTATCTTCACGTCGGCGGCGACCGGCACCACCAGCGTCGACTCACGCTCTTCCAGTATCACCGGACCTGCAAGCCGGCTGCCCGGCTTCAGCGAATAGCGGTCATAGACCGGCACCGGCTGGAATTTCCGCTTGAGCGGCAGATAGATCGAGCGTTTGCCGCGCATCACTGCGCGCGTGCCCACGCGCTCGTCGCCCCACGCGAACTGATGGCTCTTGACCAGGGAGCGGCCGGTCAGCCGCCAGGTAACCACCTGCGGCGCCGCGCCCGGCACGAGATGGCCGTAGAACTGACGGTAGCTCCGCTCGAATCCGCGGATCAGCGCCGGCGCCATCGCTGCGTTGACCGCGCGCCACGGCAGCATGACGGAAACATTGTGTCCCTGGCCCGCATAGCGCATCTCGGCGCCTATATACCATTTGAGATTGGCATCGCGCGCGCCCGCCGAATCAAGCTCCTCTTCTGCGTCCGCGCGCAGTTCAGCATACGCGGCAGACACTTTTTTCCAGTCGATCGCGGCCACCAGCGTCGGGTTCGACCACGAGCGGTCGACGCGCGCAGGTGCGGCGAGCAGGCCAAGACAGGAGCCTGCACCTGCGGCTATGGTCGCCAGCACGCGCGGGATCTGCAGCTTGCGCGCGACTTCGACCACGTGCACGGGACCGGCGCCGCCGGTCGCCACCATCGCGAAACTACGCGGATCATGCCCTTTCTCCGCAATATGAATGCGCGCCGCGGCCGCCATGTTCTCGTTCACGATATTGCAAATGCCCCATGCCACCTCGGTGACGGTGAGCTTCAATTTAGTCGCCAGCTTTTGTAGCGCGGCCTGCGCGAGGTCGCTGCGCAGCTTCATCTCGCCGCCGAGAAAGTTGTCGGGGTTGAGATAACCCAGCACGAGGTCGGCATCCGTCACGGTCGCGCCTTCCCCGCCGAGCCCGTAGCATGCGGGTCCCGGCACCGCACCCGACGACTCGGGGCCGACGTTGAGCAGGCCGAGATCGTTGACGTGCGCGATCGAACCGCCGCCGGCGCCGATTTCTATCAGGTCTATGCTCGGTATTAATATAGGCAGGCCTGAGCCGCGCTTGAAACGCGATACACGCGCGCATTCGAAACTGTGGGCAATCAGCGGCTCGCCGCCGACGGCGACGCAGGCTTTCGCTGTCGTGCCGCCCATGTCGAACGCGAGGATTTCCGATAGTCCGGTATTGCGCGCGGTATTGAGCGCCGACAGTACGCCACCCGCGGGACCGGATTCCAGCAGCAGAATTGGCGTCTCAGCGGCGGCTTTGCCCGATGTAAAGCCGCCGCTGGAAACCATGATCTTCAGCGGCGCGCCGGGTGCCAGATCGTGCACTCGCTGGTCGAGCCGGTTCAGGTACTCCGTGACCAACGGCTGCACGTAAGCGTTGGCGACGGTCGTCGACATGCGCTCGTACTCGCGGATTTCGCGCGCGATGCCGGACGATATTGATATCGTCAGCTTGGGGAACCGTTTCTTGACGGCCGCGGCAATCTGCTTTTCGTGCGCGTCGTTTACGTACGCATGCAGAAGGCACACCGCGACCGCCTCGATGTCGAGCGCGCCGATTTGCCCGAGCAGGCGGTCAATCTCGCCAGTGTCCAGCGGCTTGACGACGGCGCCGCTCACATCGAGCCGCTCGTCCGCTTCGATGCGCTTGTCCTCCGCCACCAGCGGCTGCGGGATCTCGAGATTCAGATCATAAAGGTCGTAGCGTATCTCGCGCGCTATCGTCAGCACATCGCGCGTGCCTTTGGTAACGACGAGACCGGTGCGCGCGCCTTTGCGCTCGATCAGCGTATTGGTAACAAGCGTCGTGCCGTGCACCACGTCGGTGATGTCGCGCTTTTTCTCGTCCCAACTGGCTTCGCCGCACGATGCCACGATCTGCCGCAGAAGGTCGACCATGACCGTGGTGACCGCGACGCCCGGGTCATCGGGCGTAGTCAGCGTCTTGCCGACCCAGATCCGGTGGCCCGGCGCCATGACTGCAAGGCCGTCGGTGAAAGTGCCGCCGATATCGACGGCGATGCGCACGCGCGCGCGCGCGGCTGTTTTTGTTTTGCTCACGACATCCTCTTTGCTTCGGTTCTCAGAAATAGCCATCCATGAAAAGCTCCATCCAGGGCGGGGTCTTGACGTTCTCCATGCGGTCGAATGGCGGCATGTACGGCTTGATGTCGAGTACCGGCGTGCCGTCGAGCGCATCGAGTCCGCGCACTTTAACGACATTGTCTTCGATGCTCAGCAGCTGCACTGCAGTGATGCCGATGGGATTCGGCCGGTACTTGGTGCGCTGCGCGAACACGCCGACGGCCTGCATGTCTTCGCGGCCCCGCGGCTTGCGCATGAGTTGCTTGGCAGGGTCGAAGCCGAGCGCGCGGTCGAGCGCGAATGTCACGAGTATGTGCGAAAACCCGGCGAGCTCCTGCAGCCCGCCTGCCAACGCCGGGTCGATGTGAATTTCGGAATCGATTTTCGCCCATCCGCCTTGCGACATCTCGGTGACCGGACACTTGACCGTGCCGATCTCGGTGACCGTGAAAGTCTTCTTTTCGCGCATATTCATCCTTTGTCTTTGCTCAAAGCCCTGATCTGCTCGCGCCGCTTCAGCCACCAGGAGTAGGCGGGCGGCAGCAGATCCAGATAGTCCGCGTAGCCCAGCGACTTCGCCGCGTGCACGGGCCAATTCGGGTTGTACATGAGTTCGCGTGCCAGCGCGATGAGGTCCGCGCGGCCCTGCTGCAGTATCTCTTCCGCCTGCGCTGCCTCAGTGATGAGGCCGACCGCGCACGTCATCAATCCTGCTTCGCGCCGGACGCGCTCGGCATACGGCACCTGATAGCCCGGCGTGCGCGGCACGATTGCCATGTTGAGCGGACCGTTGATGCCGCCCGACGAGCATGTGATGACGTCGACGCCGCGATTTTTCAGCTCGCCTGCGAATACGACAGTGTCGTCCATGTTCCACGCGCCGCCATCGCCGTCGACCGCCGAGACGCGGAAGAACAGCGGGCGGTCCTGCGGCCATACCGCGCGCACCGTTTCTGTCACTTCGAGCGCGAAACGCATGCGGCCGCTGAGATCGCCGCCGTAAGCATCGCTGCGACGGTTGGCGAGCGGCGACAAGAACTGATGGATGAGGTAACCGTGCGCGCCGTGAATCTCGCAGATGTCGTAGCCCGCGGCCAGACTGCGTTGCGCGGCTTCGCGCCACGCGCCGAGCACGTCTTTGATGTCGCCGACGGAGAGCTCGAGGGGCGCCGGCGCATCCGGCCGCTGCGCGAGCGCGCTCGGCGACACGCCGCGCCACGGCTTCATGCCATGGCACGCGTCGTCATCGGTCAGCGGCTTGAAGTTCGTCCACGGCGGCCCGCACGAGGCTTTGCGGCCAGCATGGCCGAGCTGGATGGCGGGGATCGCGCCGTTGTTGCGCAGGAAATCGTTGATGCGGTGGTACATGGGCACGCAGCGATCGTCGTAGATGCCGGCGCAACCGTACGTCTTGCGCGCGCGCTCCTCGACCGCAGTCTCTTCGCAGAACACGATGCCTGCGCCGCCGAGCGCGAATTTGCCCAGATGTACGAGGTGCCAGTCACTCGGGCCGCCGTCGGCGGATGAGTATTGGCACATCGGCGAAACCACGACGCGGTTGCGCGCCGTCACGCCGCGCAGGACGGCGGGCGTAAACAAAAGCGGCGCCGACTGCGCCGCTTTTACCAGGGGCTCATACTTGTCTTCAGGCAATGTCTACTCGATCTTGATGCCCTGCTCGCGGATCACCTTGCCCCACTTCGCGGACTCGGCTTTGTTATAAGCGACGAATTCCTCGGGTGTGCCGCCGACTGTCTCTATGCCCTGGTTGAAGAGCTTTTCCTTGACGTCGGCTGCGTTGAGCGCGCGCGTGATTTCCCTGTTCAGTTTGGCTACGATTTCGCGCGACGTTCCCGCCGGCGCGAACGCCGCAAAGGTCGTCGACGACTCGAACCCTTTCAATCCCGACTCAGAGATCGTCGGCAGTTCGGGCATCATCGCCGAGCGCCGCAACGTGCTCGCGGCAAGCGGCCGCAGCCTGCCGGCTTTCGCGAACGGCAGCGCTGTGATCACGTCGACGAAGGACAGCATGGTTTCGCCGCCGAGCAATGCCTGGGCCGACGGTCCGCCGCCTTTGTACGGCACGTGAATCATTTTAATGCCGGCAGTATTCATCAGCAGCTCGGTCGCCAGATGGCTCGTGCTGCCGGGCCCTGCCGACGAAAATATCAGCGCGCCGGGTTGCGCTTTCGCGAGCGCGATCAACTCCTTCACGTTTCTTGCCGGGGTGGACGGGTGCACCGACAGGATTTGCGGGCTCACGGCGAGCAGCTCGATCGGCGCGAACGACGCGTCGTTGTCGTACTGCAGCGTTTTATAAAGATGCGGCGCGATGGCGAACGTGCTGTTGCTGCCGATGAGGATCGTATAACCGTCGGGCGGCGACTTCGCCACCAGCAAATGGCCGATGGTCCCCGTCGCTCCGGCGCGGTTGTCGATGATGAATTGATGTCCGGTGTATTCGGTGAGCTTGGCCGCCAGGATGCGGCCGATCGAATCAGTCGAACCGCCGGCCGCCCAGGGCACCACCACGCGCACCGATTTTCCCGGGTAATCCTGCGCGAGCGCCGCCACCATGGGCACAACCCACAGCAGGGCGATACGTATAAACAGCGATTTCATCATGACTCCGATCTCGAAATAAAGGCGGCGGGATTCAGCTGCCCGGAATTATTCCAGGCGGCAGCGAGTAACAATAATCTGAAATATCGGCGGGCTTGCACAGCCAGAGGCGGTCTTTGAGCTTATGCCCGAGACAATGTTTCAGCGCCGCGCGCAGCGGGTACAAGCGGAATGGCTGCCCGAAGATATACGGGTGGATCGATATGTTGCAGACCAGCGGCTCGTGCGCGCACTGCACGATCATTTCCTCGAACTGGTCGACCATCATGTCGCAGAACTCGCGGGCGCTGTGCTGGCGATGGACCACGGCGGGCGAATCGTTGATCTCGGCCGGATAGGGCATGCACAGAAGCGGGCCTGCGCGCGTACGCATCCAGATCGGCTGGTCGTCGCACGGCCAGTCCATCAGATATTGATAACCGGCTTCCTTGAGCAGATCCGGCGTGGTCGCGTTTTCATAAGTGCCGGCACCCATCCAGCCCTTGGGCGCTGCACCTTCATTGCGCAGGAAAGTATCGGTCACATCCTTGATGGCACGCGCCTCGTCGGTTTCCCACTTGAAGTCGTGGAGGTTCTCCGCATTGGTGCGCCCGTGCGCGACGATCTCGTCTTTGCGGCGGCGGATTGCCTCGAATATCTGCGGCGCTTCCGCGTAAAGCCAGCTGTTGGTGTTGTGCGCGGCCGGCAGCTTCATTTCGTCGAACATATCGAAGAAGCGCCAGATGCCCACCCGGTTGCCGTAATCGCGCCACGAATAGTTGCGGTGCGTTTGCGGCTCGCCATGCTTTGCGTTGTCGTGGCCCCGCCCTTTGCCGAAGGCGAAGCATTCGATATTGGTCGTGATGCAAAACGCGAGGCGCTTGCCCCCGGGCCAGCTGTAGTCCTTGCGCTCCGTGATCGGCGAGTAATCGTATCGATTGTGATGCGGCAGAGTCGTTACCACGAGGCCCTTCCCGAATAGAATTAAAAATCAGCCGCAAAGCTTTGGCAGTTAATCGGCGTGCGCGCCGGACGCCCGCACCGCACTGCCCAGCTTGTCGATGTCCGCCGCGATATGCGCGGCGAATTCCGCCGGCGTATCGGTGATCGCATCGACGCCCAGGCTCGCGTAGACGTTTTTCACCTCGGGCGAATTGACTGCCTTGATGAATTCGGCGTTGAGCTTGCTGACGATGGCCGCGGGGCGGGCAACCGCGCCGGGCCCAGCACGCCGCTGTATAGCACCACGTCGAACCCTTTCAGCCCGCTTTCGGCAATGGTGGGCACCTCCGGCGCCGCAGCGTTGCGTTTTGGCGTTGTCACGCCGAGCGCCCGCAAGCGGCCGGCTTTAACGTTGGCCAGCGCTGGCGGCATGGTCGAGAACGTGACGGCGACTTCGCCCGCCAGCAGCGCCTGTACTGCCTGCGCACTGCCTTTGTACGGCACATGAATCATGTCGATGCCGCCCATCGTTTTAAACGTTTCGGCGGCGAGATGCAGAATGGTGCCGTTGCCCGACGACGCGAACGGGATCTGACCCGGCTTGCTCTTGCCGAGCGCGATCAGCTCCTTCACGGACTTCACCGGCAGGGACGGGTGCACGACCAGCATCAGCGGGCTCGAAGCGACGAGCGTGATCGGCGTGAAATCCTTGATGGTGTCGTACGGCAGCTTTTTGTAGAGGCTCGCATTGATCGCCTGCGTCGTCATGTCCTGCATGAAAAGGGTGTAACCGTCGGGTGGCGCTTTGGCAACCAGGTCTGCCGCGATCGTCGTGCCCGCGCCGGCACGATTGTCGACGATGACCTGCTGACCAATCTGCGTAGAGAGGCGCGCGCCGAGCGCACGTGCGAGCACGTCGGAGATGCCGCCGGCCGTGAACCCGACCACCAGGCGGATCGATTTGTTCGGATATTCCGGCTGCGCCGTTGCTGCTGCGGGAATCAGGCCCGCCGCACACATTGCCAGCACCCTATAGCAACGAATCGGGTCCAAAAATTTCTCCAGTTAACTACTGAACATGCAATGAAACCCAGCTATTGTTCTTCCGCATTCCAAACCGGTCTCAGCCTTGCATCGCCCGCGCCACTGCTTCGGCGCCGGCCGCGCTTGCGCCGGGAGCAAAGCCTCCCGAGCGCGCGTAGATATGCTGGATCGGGACGCGGAATTCGCCGGCTGCGTCGGCCTTTTTCATCACTGCATACATGGTGGCATCTTTTCCGAGCTGCCCGCTGGCCGCCAGCTGGAGAACATGCCCGCGCCCGGTGAGCTCGATAAACCTGGGCGGCGTCAGCTCAGCATAGCCATGCAGCAACATGGTGTAACCATTGGCTTGCGCCAGATCCCAGTAAAAAGTCGAATTGAAACTGTAGAAGCCGTGCTCCAGCCAGCCGCGAAACGGCATCACGTGGATCATCAGGCCGCCTGCGCGCGTCAGATCGTGCGCAGTCCGGAAAAACTGGCCGATATCGAAAACGTGCTCGGCGGTGCCGGCGTTTATCAGAATATCGAATTGTTCGCCGAGCGACACCGGATAGTTGAGGTCGATCTTCAGCGCTTCCGGCGTGCCGTGAAAATCGATCGCCGTATATTTGCGGTAATCCAAGCAGGCACTGAAAAACAGCTTGGCCAGGTCCCAGCTTTGAACAGCAGTTTCGCCGCACAGTATCTTTGCCATGAGCAAATGCAGCTCTTCCCGCCGCGCATCGTCATGCACCAGATCGTCGATGTCCTCCGACAGCGTCTCAAGCGGTACATCGCCATACCATTGCCCTTCGCCAAGCTCCAGCATGCTGGGATGCGGCGGCAGCAATCCGGCGTGGTGCAGCCTCAGGAAAACCAGCCGGTCGTTGTGGGTGATCGCCATAAAATGCGGCCAGTCCTCCGTTAGGGCAGCAACACCGTCGAGCCGGTGGTCTTGCGCGCTTCGAGGTCACGGTGCGCCTGCGCGGCGTCTTTCAGCGGATAGGTCTGGTTGATCGAAATCTTCACGGCCTTGTTCTTCACGACCGCGAACAGATCGCGCGCCGCTGCCGCGAGATCTTCAGGCGTCGCCGTATAGTTGAAGAGCGTCGGGCGCGTGAGGAACAGCGAGCCCTTCGCCGCCAGCAGCCCCGGATTGAATTGCGTCACCGCGCCCGATGCGTTGCCGAAGCTCACCATGTAGCCGCGCGGCGCCAGGCAATCAAGCGAGCCCATGAACGTGTCCTTGCCGATGCCGTCGTACACGACGGGCAGGCCTTTGCCCTTGGTGATTGCCCTGACGCGCGCAACAAAGTCTTCTTTCGAGGTGACGATGACGTGCTTGCAGCCGGCTTTTTTGGCGAGTGCGGCTTTCTCGTCGCTGCCCACGGTGCCTATCACTGTCGCGCCGAGATACTTGCACCATTGGGACAGGATCTGGCCGACACCGCCCGCCGCCGCGTGCACGAGCACGATATCGCCTTTGCCGACCTTGTAGGTGCGTTTGCACAGATACCACGCGGTCATGCCTTTAAGCATGATGGAGGCTGCGATCCTGTCGTCGACGCCCGCCGGAATTTTTACCACCCGCGCGACCGGGCGCAGGCAGATTTCGGCGTACGAGCCGATCGGGTTCGCGTAGGCGACGCGGTCGCCGGCCTTGAAGCCCTTCACTTTAGGTCCGACCGCTTCAATCACTCCCGCCCCTTCCATGCCTAAAGTCAGCGGCAACGGCATCGGATACAGGCCGGTGCGATGATAAGTGTCGATGAAATTCAGCCCGACCGCGGTGTTGCGGACGCGAACTTCGCCGGCCCCCGGCTGTCCCACCTCGACTTCTTCCCAGCGCATGACTTCGGGACCACCGGTTTCGTAGATGCGGATCGCATGAGGCATTGCGGTTTCTCCGTTGATTGCGGGAATTTGTCACGGTGCGGCGCGTGAGCGCTACATGGTAGCGGAAAATGAGGAAACCTCAAGCCGCAGCGGGTAAAATCGCGCCGGGCTGGGGTGCCCCCCGTGTCAAGCATGTTGCGACCTGTAACCGTATGTAAGAGCGCTATTGCGGGTTGCACCGGCGCAGTTTAATAGCATTGACCTTCATTCAAGGAGTCGCACATGAAACGCACGACAATCGCAATAGCGGTCGGCCTGCTAGCCAGTACCGCCCATGCCGCCAGTGATTATGTCGATACGGCGCAGGTCATCTCGGCGAAGCCGATCATCGAACGCGTGGCGGACAACCGCCAAGAATGCGACAACGTGCCGGCGCAGCAAAAAAGCGGCGGCATCGTGGCGCCCATTATCGGCGGCGTCGTCGGCGGCCTGCTCGGCCACCAGGTCGGGCAGGGCAGCGGCCAGACAGCGGCGACCATCGTCGGCGCCGCGGGCGGCGCCGTCGCCGGTTCGGCGATCGGCAACCGTGCAGGCGCGCAAACCGAGCAGCGCTGCCGCACCGTCGAATCGACGCGTGAAGTCGTCAATGGCTACGACGTTGTTTACCGCTACAACGGTCGCGACGTGAACGTTGCGCTGCCGTATAACCCCGGCAGCACGATCAAGGTCGGCGTGTCGGCGATACTCGACGACCACGCTGCCGATGCGCGCCGCAGCAGCGATCGCGAACGCCGGCCGGATTACGACAACCGGCCGCCGCCCCCGCGCCGCAGCGGTCCGTATTAAAGTAAGCAGTCGTCGGCCGGCAGCAGGCAGGCTTCGACGGCACGCCGCCGTCGGCAGCAGGCCCGGTTCAAGCCCGACAAATTTAACTGAGAGGCCAGGTATGCGTGGAAAAATGCGTCAGCTGGGATTGGTCGCGCTCGGCATCTTCGTCGGCGCCATCGTTTCACTCAACTTGCCCGCTGGCGCGCAGCCTGGCGCCCCTGCCCAGTTGCCGATCGACGATCTGCGCGCGTTCAGCGAGGTGTACGGGCGCATCAAGAGCGACTACGTCGAAACGGTCGACGACAAAAAACTCATCGCGCAGGCCATCTCGGGCATGCTTGCCGGGCTCGATCCGCATTCCGCGTATCTCGACCGCGACGCCTATCGCGAAATGCAGGTCGGCACGCGCGGCGAGTTCGGCGGTCTCGGCATCGAAGTCGGCATGGAAGACGGCTTCGTAAAAGTCGTGTCACCAATCGACGACTCGCCGGCCGCCCGTTCCGGCATCAAGGCCGGCGACCTCATCGTGAAGCTCGACAACATGTTCGTCAAAGGCATGTCGCTGAACGACGCGGTCAAGCAGATGCGCGGCAAAGTCGACACGCCGATCACGCTGACGATCACGCGCAAAGGCGAGGACAAGCCGCTGATATTCACGCTGAGGCGCGCCGTCATCAAGATCCAGAGCGTGAAATCCAGATTGCTCGAGCCGGGCTATGCCTATTTCCGCGTCACCCAGTTCCAGGGCCCGACCGGCGAGACGCTGGCTAACGCGATCGATACGGTGTTCAGGCAGAACGGTGGCCCGATGAAAGGCATCGTGCTTGATTTGCGCAACGATCCCGGCGGCTTGTTAAGCGGCGCGGTATCGGTCTCGGCCGCTTTTCTGCCGAAGAACGCGCTGGTCGTCTACACCGAGGGCCGCACCGAAGATGCCAAGATGCGGTTAACCGCGAGCCCGCAGAACTACCTGAGCCGCGGCGGGCGCGACTACCTCGCCCAGCTGCCGCCGGAGGTGAAGGACGTGCCGATGGTAGTGCTCGTCAATGGCGGCTCGGCGTCGGCTTCTGAAATCGTCGCCGGCGCGCTGCAGGATCATCACCGCGCGGTGATCATGGGCACGCAGACTTTCGGCAAGGCGTCGGTGCAGACCGTGCTGCCGCTTGGCAATGGCACGGCGATCAAGCTGACGACCGCGCGCTATTACACGCCGAACGGCCGCTCGATCCAGGCCACTGGCATCGTGCCCGATATCGCGCTGGACGACGGCTCGAAAGGCGAGACGAAATTGAAGATGCGCGAAGCCGATCTGAGCAAGCACCTGAGCAGCGAGAGTTCGAAGGAGCCGGCGCTGGTGCCGCCCGCCGCCGCCACAGCCAACCTGTTTAATTTCACGCCGGCGCCGCGGCCGCAAAACGTGGATGAGAAAGACCTGCGCCCGCAACCCGGCGAGGTCGTGGCCAAAAGCGATTACGAGCTCGCGCAGGCGATCGCCTTCCTCAAACGCGGCAGCGAGGCGCACGCGCGGGTCGAATAAAAAAGCGGGGCGGGGATTTTTCCCCGCCCCGCTTGCGCAGCATTAACGCTTTCACACTATCAGGTTTTGGGTTGCGCCTTTTTTGCGGTGCGCGATACTTTCCTGGATTTTTTCACCGGCTTGGCCTGCGCTTGAGGCGCCGGCTCGACGCGCGTTTTGGCCTGCTGCGTTGATTCCGCGGTGCGCGTGCGCGTAAGCTGGTCGGCGCGGGCCCGCATGTCTGTCCTTTGCTCCTGGGTCAGATCTTCCTTCTTGACGGCCGTGGCCGCGAAGCTCACGGACGTGAACGCGAACGTTGAAGCAACGAAAACTGCGATTAGCTTGTGCATGGCGACTCCTCGACTGGATGGATGGGACTACGCTGCCCTTTGCAGGGCGTAGTCGGACTAACGGAGGGAAACGCCGGGGGTTGACGGGCGCGGGCGCATAGAAAAATAACGGCCCGCGCCCCGACGAAAACCGCGAAAACGCTGTCTAATGTCTAATGCCAATTGCTTGTTCGTGCGCGAAACGCGCGGCCGATTAAAGCGCTTTCAGGTTGCCTGCCGACGATTTGCCGTCATTGCCCTTCGTCAATTCGTATTCGACTTTCTGGCCGTCTTTCAGCGTGCTCATGCCGGCTTTTTCAACGGCCGAAATGTGTACGAAAACGTCTTTCGAGCCGTCGTCGGCCTCGATGAATCCAAATCCTTTGGTTGCGTTGAACCATTTCACTGTTCCTGTAGCCACGAATGTCTCCTGGTGTAGTTAATTGCCACGCCGCGGCGGATGCCGTTGAGGCGGGCGAAATGCTAGTTTACTCCTCCCAGCGCCTGCGCACGATGGTTTCTGCCCGCCGCGCCGCGCTGTAATAAACTCGAAAGCGCGCGGTTTTGGCGCGCCGAAAGGGACCAAACAGTGCTGAGCATTGTCATTTCTACAATCGCGTATTTCATAGCCAGCCACTATGTGAAGCGCTATCTGGACGACATGGAGGCGCCCGCGGGCTGGACGCGCAACGTCCTGACGTTTTGCGCGGCGGCGCTGATCGCCTACGGCGTGGCGTTTGCCGTCGATTGGGCCGAGCTCAAATACGATCAGGCCCATGCCGGCGCGCCCGCCCGCTGACTTGCCTCCACGCTGCGCGCAGGCGCGCGGCGATGCGGTTTATTTCCGGGCGGCCGGCTTGGCGGCGATGATGTCGAGTATGCCGCGCATCGCGAGAGAGTAGCCGAAGATGCCGCAGCCGGTCACGACGCCGCGGCTGACGCGCGCGATTTCGGAATCGCGGCCGCGCCGCGCCGGGTTCGAAATGTGCAGCTCTATCGTCGGAAAGCGCACCTGCGCGATCGCCGCCATCAGGGCCGGATGTCCGGTGGTATAGCCGGCCGGATTGATGATGGCCGCGTGGACGCCGTCGTCGTGGGCCGCGTAGAACTTGTTGATGACCTCGCCTTCGAGATTGGAGTGGAATATCTCGATCTCGATGCCGAGCTCCTGCGCGTACTTGCGGATGTGCTCGTCATATTCCGGCAGCGTCATCGGGCCGAACACGTCGAGCTGCGCCTTGCCGCGCATGTTCATTCCGGCGCCATGCACGATCAGTATTTTTGGCATTGCGGTTTCCTCGTAGGCTGGGCAGCGGGTATTATCGCATTCGCAATTGCGCATGCCGTTGCGCCGCAGAATAGCAGAATTTCATTCGATCGATCCCGGAAGGCCCGTTATGCTGAGTACCGCCCGCATGCTGACCCGCTATAACGCCTGGTCCAACCAGGTAATGTTCGACGCCGTAGCCGCGCTGCCGGCGGGCGAAGCGGCGAAAGAGCGCAAGAGCATTTTTAAAAATATGCTGCACACGCTCAACCACAATTACGTGATCGACGCGATCTGGCAGGCCCACCTCGAAGGCCGCGCGCACGATTACACCGCGCGCAACACGGCCGATTACCCGCCGCTGCCCGAATTGCGCGAGAAACAGCGGGCGATGGACGCATGGTACGTTGCGTGGAGCGATGCCCTCGACGACGCCGCGCTCGGCCAGAAACTGCCCTTCACACTGATCGGCGGCAATGCCGGCAGCATGACGCGCTTCGAAATGCTGCAGCATGTGGTGACGCACACCAGCTACCATCGCGGCTACGTGTGCCAGATGTTCTTCGACGTGCCGGCGCGGCCGCCGACGATGGACCTGCCGGTGTTTCTGCGCGAAGCGGCGCAAACCTGAACGAGGCGCCTGCCACATTGCCGTAATTTGACCGGGGGGGCCGCCGGGCGTAGCATGATTTGCAACTGCGGCCGGCATGAGATTTGTCCTGCGCAGGCGCACCGCATTCGCCGCCCATACTTCGCTTCTCTTTAACCGCCGCAGACCGGAGAGCCGTCATGACTGACCGACTCATCAAAAAGATCATCGAAGGCCAGGAAGTCATCACTACGACCGCGGACGCCACTGTCGGCGATGCGGCGCGCCTTATGCGCGAGAACCATATCGGCGCCGTCATCGTCGTCGAGAACGGCAAGCTTGCCGGAATATTCACCGAGCGCGATGCGCTCTTCCGCGTGGTGGCGGAAGGCCGCGACGTAAAAACGACGCGGCTCGCCGACGTCATGACGCGCAATCCACAGACGGTCAATCCCGCGCAGCCGTTCTCGGCCGCCTTGCAGATGATGTACGGCGGCAAATTCCGCCATGTGCCCGTGGTCGAAGAAGGCCGCCCCGTCGGCATCATTTCGGCGCGCGATGCGCTGGGGCCGGAACTCGAGGCCTTCGTCTACGAACTGCTGCGCCAGGAGCAGGTCGAGAACATTCTCGCGTAGCGCGGGCGCGCAGCTGCGCGCCAGCTCTTGATCATCGTGTGACCGGTGCTGCAACGCCGGTGCGCTGAGCTGTAAAATTACCGCACGACCTCAATCTGCAACATCTCAAGGGACCGACAGATCATGGCAAACAAAGTCGCGGTAGTCACCGGCGCGGGCAGCGGCATCGGCAAAGCGTCGGCACTCGCGCTGTTAAAAGCGGGGTACAGCGTTGTGCTCGCCGGACGCCGTGTCGACATGCTGGACCAGGCAGTGCAGGAGTCGGGCGCCGGCTCCCGCGCGCTCGCCGTGCCGACCGACGTGTCGAAGCCCGCGGACGTGACCGCGCTGTTCGCGAAGGCGAGGGAGAAGTTCGGCAGCGTCGACGTGCTCTTCAACAACGCGGGCACCAACGCGCCGGGCATACTGTTCGAAGACCTTACTTACGAAAAATGGCAGGCGGTCGTCGACGTCAACCTGACCGGCATGTTCCTGTGCGCGCAGGCGGCGTTCCGCATCATGAAGGAGCAAAACCCGCGCGGCGGCCGCATCATCAACAATGGCTCGATCTCGGCGCACGCACCGCGGCCCGACTCCGCGCCTTACACCTGCACCAAGCACGCGGTCACCGGGCTCACCAAATGCATTTCGCTCGACGGCCGCAAGTACGACATCACGTGCGGGCAGATCGACGTCGGCAACGCAATGACCGAGCTCGCCGCCCGCATGTCA
>JANYDM010000019.1 GCA_025363575.1 Betaproteobacteria bacterium
CTGCGTCCGCTCCAGGTGTCGACGATGTCAAACACCAGAGGCGCCTGTACGCCGATGGTCGGATGCAGAGCGGAAGGCGGCGCCCACGCGCGGTAACGCACGCCGGCCACCGACTCGCCGGGCACGCCCGTTGCGTGCAACGGAATTTCGCGCTGGTTGCACGCAACCGCGTAGCGCGAGCCCGTGAGCCCGCTGACCCTGACCTGCAGGCGCTCGACTGACGAATCGACGTAGCGCGCGGTCGCGCCGGCGCTCACCTGTTCGCCGAGCACGTTCCACGGCTCCATCGCCTGGCGCAGTTCGAGCTCGATGTCCTGGTAACTGACCGTGCCGTAGCGCGGAAACCGGAATTCGACAAACGGCGCGAACCACGCGAGATCGAACGCGTAACCGGCGGCATTCAGATCGCGCACGACGTCGCGCATGTCGGCCATGATGAAATGCGGCAGCATAAAACGGTCGTGCAGCTGCGTGCCCCAGCGGATGAGCCCGCCCTGATACGGCGTTTTCCAGAAACGCGCGAGCAGCGCGCGCAGGAGCAGCACTTGCGTCAGGCTCATCTGCGCGTGCGGCGGCATTTCGAACGCGCGGAATTCGACGAGGCCCAGGCGGCCGGCGGCGGTGTCGGGCGAATACAGCTTGTCGATGCAGAATTCGGCGCGATGCGTGTTGCCGGTCAGGTCGACGAGCAGGTTGCGCAGCAGGCGATCGACCAGCCAGGGCGTCAGCGCCTCCTGGCCGGGCTGCAGGCGCTGCGTCATCTGCTGAAAAGCGATTTCGAGCTCGTAGACATTGTCGTCGCGCGCTTCGTCGACGCGCGGCGCCTGGCAGGTGGGGCCGACGAACTGACCCGCGAACAGGTACGACAGGGCAGGATGGTTCTGCCAGTACGCGACGAGACTGCGCAGCAGGTCGGGCCGGCGCAGCAGCGGGCTATCGGCTGGCGTCGCGCCGCCCAGCGTGACATGGTTGCCCCCGCCAGTGCCTGTATGGCGGCCATCGAGCATGAATTTTTCAGTGGCAAGCCGCGTGGTGCGCGCATCTTCGTAGAGCGACGTCGTGTTCGCGACCAGCTCGCCCCAACTCGCAACTGGATGCACGTTGACTTCGATCACGCCGGGATCGGGCGTGACCCGCAGCACGTTCATGCGCACGTCCGCCGGCGGTTCGTAGCCTTCAATGCGCAGCGTCAGATTGAGCGCTTCGGCGCCGTCTTCGATCGCGGCGACCAGCGCCAGATAATCTTCGAGCAGGCGCAACGGCGGCATATAGACATAAAGTATGCCGCCGCGCGGCTCGACGCACAGCGCGGTGCGCACGATTTCGGCGGGCGCCGGCGCTGCTTTGGGCCCGATCAATGCATGCGCGGCGGCGGAAGAGTCGCCAGGGGCATCCAGCGTATCGAGCGGTGCGAAAGGATCGCGCGCCGCATCTTCCTTGTCTTCGTCCTTTTCCTTGTATTCCGGCAGGCTGCCGAGCGGCAAGCGGTATCCGAGCGGCGAATCGCCGGGTAAGGTGAACAAGTGCTGGCGCCTTAGCGGCCACAAGCTGCTTTCCCAGCGCCAGCCGCCGAGTTTTCTCACCGCCCGCCTGGCACTGCGCAGCGGCAGCACGTAACCCGCTGCTTCGCCGAGGCCGCGCCGCAATTGCGCCGCAAGGCGCACGCGTTCAGCGGCATCCGTCAGGTCTGCCGCCAGCGGATCGACGTTGACGGGGAGCGCGCTTTCCTGATCGAGCGCGCGCAATGGATCTTCGTAAGCCGGCATGACGAATGCCGTGGAAAATCCCAGCTGCTGCGCGATGCGATCGATCAGTTGTCGCGCTTCACGGATGCCGCGCGCCGCGCCGGCGGCCGCCGTCAGCGACAGATTGCGCCAGACAGGTTTTCCGTCCTTGCGCCAGTAGATGCCGAGCGCCCAGCGCGGCAGCGGTTCGCCCGGATACCATTTGCCCTGGCCGAAATGCGCCAGCGCACCGTGCGCATAGCGCTCTTGCAGACGGCCGTGCAAGGCGCTGGCCAGTTTGAGCTTGGCGGGCGACAGTGCGGTGTAATTCCATTCCGGGCCTTCCATGTCGTCGATCGCGACGAAAGTCGGCTCGCCGCCCTGCGTGAGTCGCACGTCGCCGGCCGCGAGCTCGGCATCGACCTGCCGGCCCAGCGCATCGATCGCCTGCCACTGCTGATCGGTGTACGGCTTGGTCACGCGCGGGTCTTCGCGCATGCGCGTGACCGTCATCGCAAAATTAAAATCAGTCTTGCCCGGGTCGCCGATGATGCTGCCGGTGACCGGCGCGGCGCTGCCGGGAGAAGCGGTGCATGCGAGCGGGATATGACCTTCGCCGGCGAGCAGGCCGGACGTCGGGTCGAGGCCGATCCATCCGGCGCCCGGGAGATAGACTTCGGCCCACGCATGCAGATCGGTGAAGTCGCGCTCGGGGCCCGATGGCCCGTCGAGCGCTTTGACGTCGGCGGTCAGCTGTATCAGATAGCCGGACACAAAACGCGCGGCGAGACCGCAGTGGCGCAGGATCTGCACCATCAACCAGCCGCTGTCGCGGCACGAGCCGCTTTTAAGGCCGAGCGTCTGCTCGCAGGTCTGCACGCCGGGCTCCATGCGCACGAGATATTTGATGTCGTGCTGCAGGCTGCGATTGACTGCCATCAGAAAATCGACCGTCAGCATGCCCGGCTTGAGCTCGCGCGCGCGCAAGTCGCCTATCCATTGACCGAGTTGCGGCCCCTGCTCGTCGATGGCGAGAAACGGCGTCAGGTCCTGCGCAAGCTGGGGCGGGTACTGAAAAGGGAATTTTTCCGCATTGCTTTCGACGAAGAAGTCGAACGGGTTGATCACCGTCATGTCGGCGACCAGATCGACCGTCATGTCGAATTCGCGCGTCGGCTCGGGAAACACGTAGCGCGCGATGAAATTGCCGTAAACGTCCTGCTGCCAGTTGACGAACTGCTTTGCCGGCCTGACCGTCAGCGAGTACGAAAGTATCGGCGTGCGGCAGTGCGGCGCGGGGCGCAGCCGCACTTCATGCGGTGACAGCGTGACGGGCCGGTCGTAGCGGTAGCGCGTCTGGTGACTGAGCGCGACGTGGATACTCACGCCGCAGTTCCACGCAGCGCGCGGACGCGTTTAGCCGGCATCATCCCATTGCGGGTTGGGTATCTGCGCGAACACGCGCTTCAGGCCCTCGCCCCATTGATTGTGGATCATGTTGAAGTACGAGTCGGCTTCGTCGATGCGGCGCACGATGCCCGGTTTCAGGCTGTTGTTGTGATAGACCACCATATCGATCGGCAGCCCGACGGAGATATTGCTGCGCATGGTCGAATCGAATGACACCAGCACGCATTTGGCGGCGTCGAGCAGGCTGGTGTGGCGGTTGACCACGCGGTCGATTACCGGCTTGCCGTATTTGCTCTCGCCGATCTGGAAGTACGGCGTCTCAGGCGTTGCCTCGATGAAATTGCCTTCGCTGTAAACATGAAAAAGCCGCTGCGGCTCGCCGCGGATCTGGCCGCCGACCACAAACGATGCGCCGGCCTCGATGTTGCTCTGCGCGAGATAGGGCCCGTCGCGCCGGCGCACTTCGCGCAGCGCGCTGCCAATGAGATCGGCGATTTCGAACATGGAGCTTGCGTTGTTGATCGTGCGGTTGGCGTCGCCGCTTTTCGACTGGTGCTCGAGCAGGTTGATCGCGCTTTGCGTGATCGACAGGTTGCCCGAGCTCAGAACTGCGATCAAGCGCTCGCCGTCGCGTTTAATCATATGCATCTTGCTGAAAGTTGCTATCTGGTCGACGCCCGCGTTGGTGCGTGAATCTGACGCGAACACCATCCCGGCGTCTAGCATTACGGCTACACAATAAGTCATGGAAACCAATCCCCGAACGGCTGGAGTAAAGATGCGTATTCTAATGGCTGCCGCCGGTGATGACTAACTGGTTTGACGTTGCGCGCCGGCAACGCCGTATATCGAGTCCGGGCTGTAGACCGGCACCAGGAAATCTTTGTCGATTTCGGTCGCCAGGTCGCCGATGCCTTCGAGAAAATCCATCAGGTATTCATGCAGTCCTACATCGAATATCTGCTGGGTGCGTCCATAGTGCAGCCGCGCGTGCAGTTCGCCCGCCATGCGCTCCGCCTCGAGCTGCGAATCGTCGGAGAGGTTGCGCAGGATCTCGTAAATGTCGTTCATGCAGGCATGCAGCGAGCGGGGCACGTCGTCGCGCAGGATCAGCAGTTCAGCGACTTTCATCGGCGTGATGACGTCGCGGTAGACCTTGCGGTATGAGTCGAATGCGCTGACCGAGCGCAGCAGCGCGCTCCACTGGTAGTAGTCGACCGCGCCGCCGACATCGGTCGCCGACGGCAGCAGCGTATGGTATTTGACGTCCACGATGCGCGCCGTGTTGTCCGCGCGCTCCATGAAAGTGCCGAGGCGGATGAATTGATAGCCCTCGTCGCGCAGCATCGTGCCGAAGGTGACGCCGCGGAACTGGTGCGACTGCAGCTTGACCCAGTCGAAGAATTCGCTGATGCCGCGCGACTCGACGTGCGGGTAGTCGAGGTTGCGCATGTCGAGCCACAACTGGTTAAGGTCTTCGTACATTTCGGAGGTGATCGCGCCGCGCACGCTGCGCGCGTTCTCGCGCGCGGCCTGGATGCATGAGTAGATGCTCGACGGATTGGTCGCGTCGAGCACCATGAAATGCAGCATGTCGTTCGGCGTGATTTCCGGGTACAGCTCGTAATAGGCGGTCGCGCGGCCGGTAATGACCAGCGGCAGCGCCCACGGGTCGGCCCATTCCTGGCCGGCCTCGAGCACGCGATAGGGCAGCAGCGACATGCGATAGGTGACGTCGAGCATGCGCGCCGTGTTTTCCGCGCGCTCGATGTGGCGCGACATCCAATACAGGTTGTTGGCGGCGCGGGCGAGCATCGTTCAGCCTTCCAGGACCCAGGTGTCTTTGGTGCCACCGCCCTGCGACGAGTTCACCACGAGCGAGCCTTCGCGCAACGCCACACGCGTGAGCCCGCCCGGCACCAGCGAAACGGTTTTGCCCGACAGTACATAAGGTCGCAGGTCAACGTGGCGCGGCGCGATGCCCGCTTTCACATAGGTGGGGCAGGTCGACAAAGCGAGCGTGGGTTGTGCGATAAAAGCGGCGGGTGTGGTCATGATGCGCGCACGGTATGTCTCGATTTCCGCTTTGGTCGAGGCGGGGCCCACCAGCATGCCGTAGCCGCCGGAACCCTGCACTTCCTTGACCACCAAACTGGCGAGATTCGCCAGCACGTATTTCAGATCGTCTGGCTTGCCCAGTTGATACGTCGGCACGTTCTGCAGGATGGGCTCTTCGCCGAGATAGAAGCGCACCATGTCGGGCACATAAACATAAGTGGATTTGTCGTCGGCGACGCCGGTGCCGATGGCATTCGCCAGGGTCACCCGTCCGGCGCGATAGGCGGCGAAGAGGCCCGGCACGCCGACCACCGAATCGGACCGGAACGCGAGCGGGTCGAGAAAATCATCATCGAGGCGGCGGTAAATCACATCGACGCGCTGCGGACCGTGGGTGGTGCGCATGTAGACATAATTGTCAGCGACGAAAAGATCGGGGCCTTCGACCAGCTCGACGCCCATTTGCTGGGCGAGAAACGCATGCTCGAAATAAGCGCTGTTGTACGAGCCGGGCGTCAGCACCGCGACCGTTGGATTGCTGACCCCTGCGGGCGCCACCGCGCGCAGGTTGTCCAGCAGCACGTCGGCGTAATGGTCGACCGGCGCGATCGGAATGCGCGAGAACAGGTCCGGAAACAGCCGCATCATCATCTTGCGGTTTTCCAGCATGTACGAAACGCCGGACGGCGTGCGCAGATTGTCTTCGAGCACGTAAAAGGTGTCGCGCTCTACCTTGACGAGATCGATGCCGGCGACGTGCACGTAGACGTCTCCCGGCACGCTGAAGCCGCGCATCTCGGGGCGGAACAGGCTGTTGCCCAGTATCTGCTGCTCGGGAATGATGCCGGCCTTGATGATTTCCTGGTCGTGGTAAATGTCTTTGAGGAAGGCGTTCAGCGCGCGCACACGCTGGCAGCAGCCCGCCGACATCGCCTTCCAGGCGCCCGGCCGCAGAATGCGTGGAATGATGTCGAACGGGATGGAGCGCTCGACGCCGGTGTCGTCGCCATAAACGGCAAAGGTGATGCCCTGGCGCGCGTAGAGGGTGTCGGCTTCCTTCTGCTTTTGCAGCATGAATTCGACCGGCTTGGAGGCGAGCCACTGCGCGAACGCGGCATAGTGCTCGCGCGGCGCGCCGTCGCCGTCGTACATCTCGTTGAACCAGCGCGGCGCGGTCGCGGCGCCAGGAGTGGGCATGTTCATTTCTAAGGGCACTCTGTATCCGGGAGCAATGCTTGTGCCATGTACGGAGATTCGATCGTTCATTTTACGCCGGTCGTATCGTGCGCGGTAAACCAGCGGCGCACCGTGCGGGACCGCACCAAAACGGACGCGTCGCGCGCCGTCCGCCTGATTATGGTGCGCCGTGCGGGTGGTGCTAAAGTCGCTATCCAGGGCGCATTCCCGCATGCGGGGCGACGCCAAGCCGCACTACTCAGGAGAATCGCCATGGCCAGATTGAGACATATCGCGATGCAGGTGCCCGACCCGCAGAAGGCCGCCGAGTTCTATATACGCGTATTCGGGATGCATAAGGTCGGCGAGACCGACTGGGAAAACGCGCGCGGCGTTTACCTGAGCGATGGCGTAATCAACCTGGCGCTGCTGGACTACAAGACGGTGGAGGCGGCGGGCGAAGAACGCGGCCTCGGCTTCGTCGGCATCCACCATATCGGCTTCTGGGTCGACGATGTGGCGGCAACGCGCAGGACGATGGAAGCCGCAGGCGGCCAGTATTGGATGGGCGAGCCGGCGGCCGGCGACGGCTTTTACGAAGTGAAGTATCGCGACCCCAATGGCGTGGTTGTCGACATTACGGAAAACGGCTGGGGCGGCGCGACGAAGGAAGTCGTCGCGGCGGGCGCGAAATAATCCGGCGCGGAGAAAACGCAATGCCAAAGAAAAGCTCCCGCGTGCGGTTCGCAATCCGCAAGACCGCCGTGCTGGTGGAAGAGATCCGGCTCGAGGCCGGCCGCGCCGACGGGCCGCCGTTGATACGCGTGGCGGCGATGGCGGCAATACACAATCCTTACGCCGGCAAGCCGCTGGCCGATATCGAGGCGCTGATTGGGTTCGGCGCCGATCTGGGAACCCTGCTGGTGCAGAAATTGCTGGAGCAGTTCGGCGACGATCCGCGGCGCGTGGAGAGTTACGGCAAGGGAGCCATCGTCGGCACGCTGGGAGAAATCGAGCACGGCTACGCCGCGATCACGCGGCCTTTCGCGACGCGCGTGCGCAAGGCGCTTGGCGATGCCACCGCGTGGATGGCGGCGAACGTGAAGCGCGGTGCATCCGGCGCTTCGCTCGATGTGCCGCTTGCTTATAAGAACGCTTTGTACGTCCGTTCCCACTACGACACGGTAGAGGTCAGGATGCCGGATGCGCCGCTGCCCGACGAGATCGTCGTGATACTTGTCGCTGCGGGGCGCGGCCGGCTGCACGCTCGTATAGGCGGGCTGCGCAAATCTGATGTAAAGAAGGGCCGCGACATCTATCTCGACCGCAATTAATACAGGGAAAAGATCATGCAAAAGGGCTGCCGTTGCGCGTTGTATGTTGGTTTGTCCGCGGGAATTGCAATCACGGCGATGGGACGCACGCTCGCCGCTCAGCCCGCATATCCCGAGCGGCCCGTCCGTCTCATCATCCCGCAGGCCACCGGCGGCGGCTCGGACACGATAGGGCGCTACATCACGCAGAAACTCGGCGACGCGCTCGGCCAGCAGTTTGTCGTCGACAACCGTCCGGGCGCGGCGGGCATGCTGGGCGCCGACATCGTGCGGCTGGCCACGCCTGACGGTTACACCATGCTGCTGTGCGCGATCGACACCATCACTGCGCCCATCGTGAGCCGACGCGCGCCATTTGACGCGATCAAGGATTTTGCACCAGTGACGCAGCTGACGCAGTCGCCCAACGTATGGATCGTCGGCCTGTCGTTCGCTGGCCAGACGATGAAAGACCTTGTCGATATCGCGAAGGTCAAGCCGAAGCAGATCGACTATGCCTCGTCTGGTGTTGGCAGCATGCAGCACCTCGGCGGCGAGCTCTTGAACAAGATGGCCGGTATACAGCTCAATCACATTCCTTATAAAGGCGGACCGCCGGGACTGGTCGATGTGCTCGGCGGGCGCGTGCCGGTCATGGTGTCAGGCATGCAGGGTGCGCTGCCGTACGTGAAATCCGGCAAGGTGCGCGGGCTTGCGGTCACCACCAGGAAACGATTCGCTGCACTGTCCGAGTTGCCGACGGTTGCCGAAGCGCTTAACCTGCCTGACTACGAAGCGGTCAACTGGCAAGGACTGCTGTTTCCAGCGGGAACGCCGCAACCGGTCATCGCGAAAATCGCTGGCGAGACGATCAAGATTCTTGCCCAGCCTGAGACGCGCGCGCGGCTCGACGTTCTGGGTTACGCGCCGTCCGGCCCGACGCCAGCCGAATTTGCGGTGCTGATGCGCGTCGAGCAAAAGCGCTGGACGGCGATCATCCGCGAAGCGGGCATTACCGCGGACTGAACAATCAACAAAGAGCAAGGGAGAGTTATGCCGATCAAGCGTGGCAATCCGCCGGGCATGAAAAACGTGCGGGCGACCGTTTACAACCATTACGTGCGCGTAGACCAACCCAAGAGCATGATCTTTGTATCGGGGCAAGTGTCGCGCGACAACGACGGCAATCAGGTCGGCGTGGGCAGCATGCTCGAGCAGACGCGCCAGTGTTTGCGCAACATCGAGAAGAACCTGACTGCCGCCGGTGCGTCGATGTCGGACGTGGTATGGACCACCGTGTATACGACCGACATCCGCGAGTTCAAGCAGATTGTCGCCGCGCGCGAGGAATTCTTCAAGGACAACCTGCCGACCAGCACGATGGTCGAGGTCGCGCATCTTGCGGACCCGGGGCTGATGGTTGAGATACAGGTGATTGCGGCGATCTAGCGTAGTGCTGCGCAATCAACGGATTTTGTTTGCGCACAGTTGGCGCAATGCGGAAATACAAGGGGCGCTCCCATTCTTCCGGCGGATGCGTAATACTACTGAACCGGCCGGGAGAATAGCGAGAATGCGCGTTTTGACGGGATTCTGGATTGCGGCAATGCTCTTGTTGTTTGCGCCGCTCACCTTTGCCGATTCGTGCTACGACCTGGTGAACAATCGGAACTTCGATTGCGATGCGCAGGCGCAACCGCCGCGCCGTCCCCAGGAATCCGCGCCAAAACCGGCGGAGGATCGCTCAAAGCTGCGCGAGGAATTGAGGCAGCGTCTAAACGAAAAAAGTCCCGCCGAATCGCGCGTTACGCCAGAAGAGCTCGGCAAGCGCATTGCCGATGCGCAGGGGCGCATGGAAACAGCGCTCAAGAATCCCACCGCCGCGGGCGCACGCCAGCGCTACGATGCCGCGGTCGCCGATCTCAAAGGCGCTTACAACGATGCTGCAAACAGAGTCTCGCCCGCGTTGCGTGCCGGGCTCCGTGACAACGCAAGGATGCTTGAAGCGCGCTACGACGAGCTGGCGGCGCGCGCGAACTGGAATGGAACGCCGCCGACCGCGTCTCCGGAGCCCGTTCCCGCGCAGCCGGCAAACATGGCCGAGGCGCCGCCGGTTTCGGCCGACCCCGGCGACGTGGGCATCGGCGCGGGCGGCTACGTCTTCGTCTGCGACGGCCCCATCGACGCGGCCAAAGTATCGTGCCGCGAAGTGCAGCCTGACGGCAGGCAATGTCTCGCCGTGATGTCGTTCGAGACGCAGATCAACTGGCGCGATTCGACGACGACGCCGTGCTCCGGCTCCGACCTCGCGCGGCGCAACGCCTTTCTTCTCGCGCATCCGGAGGTTTCCGGTGCGGTCGCCGCGGCGGCGATGAGTTACGAATGCGGCGATATCGCGAAAAATTATGTTGCGGCGGCGCAGGCCAATAACGGCCCTGCAGCAGCCGCAGCGCTGGAGGCGCTGCAGAAAGCGGGTGGATGCGGCCTCCTTACTCATGTTTCACCGCAGGCAGCACCTACAGAGTCCGATCCGCGCTTCGTTTCGCGCGGAGCGACGCCGATGCTCGACCAGACCGTCGCGGCGTGCGATCAACAACCGGAAGCGTGCGCCGCGGTCGTCAATCAATTGCGCACCGGCACCTCGTCGCAAGCGGTCGCTGCGCTTTACAGCAATGCAATTCAGATCGGGCTCGAAATCGGTGCGATGATGGGATCGGCGGTGTTGAGCGCGCAACAGAATACGATGGCTGCCCGCCGTTTGAACATGAACAGCGCCGGTGCTCCACTTATACGTCGCGGCGGCGGACCTCCGAACGGCGGCTCGACGGTGTATCGCCCACGCCCGCCAGTTTCCGGTTGCGTGATCGGCGGCCCTGGCTGGTGCACCGCTCAATAATGGATACGACCAGATGAAGATGCTCGCTGCTCTGATCGCTTGCTCGTGGGTTTTCGTGACTCATGCGGCGGCGCCCGCGGCGCCTACTTATGGCGACGCGTTCAAGGGCCTCTACAATCAAAGCTCGGCTGCCGTGCCGGTCGAGGCGCCGGTCACGGTCCAGCCGCCGCTCGCAATTCTCTTTAGCGACAACGTCGAGTTGTGGTTCCAGTACGTGAAGAGCAGCGTCGCGTACTGGGCAGGCATCGTGCCATCATCGCTCACGAACAACGTCGTTCTTGCGGATACCGATCCGAATTTCCTCGGCGGGCGCGTGCTTGCCATGCTTAAGCGGCACTTTCCGACGAGCGAATACGTCAAGGATTTCAGGGAGGCTGTCGCCTCGGGAAAGACCGGCGCGATCGTAGTGGATGTACTGCCGAAGGGGATGGAACCCTATGGCGACCGCACGACAAAGTTTGACATCATCCTGTATTTTTTCGACGCGAACATGAGTCCGGTATCGCGAATATCAGGTCATGGTGAGCGGCGGGTGCCCTTCGGCGCCGCGGATGCCGGCGTACAGGTCGCCGTCGATGGCGCGCTGCGGGAACTCGACACGAAAGTAGACAAACTGGTGCATTGAGAGCTTCGGCGCATCGGCTTCAGTCCTTCATGCGCTTGCGCGTATCCGTCGCCACGACGCCGAGCAGCTTGTCGATATCCGACCTTAGTTTCGCGAGCCCCGCGGTCGGGCGAAAAGTTTTGGTGTCCATGAACAGCTTCTTGTTCACTTCGATCTGCAGACTGTCGATGCCGCGCGCAGGGTCGCTGTTGCGGCCGATGAGGACGTTGCCGACGTAGGGCTCGTTGACGGTCACGCTGTAGCCAAAACATTTCAACGTATCAACGACGAGCGCGCGAAATTCGGGAGCCGTCGTTTTGCCGTGCAGATCGCCGATGCAGAAATCGGGACGCGGCTTGCCGGCGTCCGGATGCGTGGGCGCGCCGGTCGCTGACATGCAATGGCAGGAAATCTGGCGCACGACACCGAAGCGTGCGTAGAGATCGTCGATGATGCGCTTCAGCTCGGCGTGATAAGGCCGGTAGTACTTTGCGAGACGTTCCTCGATCTCGGCGACGGAAAGCTTGCGCTCCTGAAACGGCTCGCCCCAGCGCGATTTGCTTTTGATGAGGCCGAGGCCTTCGAGCGTGCGCGGGGTCGGTTTCAATTCGACGGGCCACTTGCCATCGACTACTGCGGGATCCATGTCGAGCTCGTCGCGGTTGACGTCGACCCACGTGTTCGGAAACTTGCAGTAGAGCAGCGTGGCGCCAACCTGCGGCGCGCCGGCGTACAAGTCCTCCACGTACATCGACACGTTGTCGTGCACGGTCGTGAACGGCAGCGGCGAGCGGTACTCCTTTGGATATTCGCGTCCGCTGCGCGATACGTCTACAATCAGCGGCGCCGGTTCGGTGGTTGGTTCGTAGCGAAGAAAGAGCCCGGGTTGTACGTGGATCATCGCATCCTCAAATCAAAATCAATATCGGCATCAGGATACATGAAAAGATTTCTTCTGCTCGGGGCCATGCTCGCGCTGTCCGGCGGGGCATGCGCCGCGGATTTCCCGTCGCGGCCGGTGCGTTTCGTGGTGCCGTATACGCCCGGTGCGATCAACGATTTTATCGGCCGCCTGGTCAGCCAGAAGCTTGCCGAGATGTGGAAGCAGCAAGTGATCGTCGACAACCGCGCGGGTGGCGGCACGACGATAGGCACCGACATCGTTGCGAAAAGCCCGCCTGACGGACACACGCTGCTGCTGACGGCGACGGCATTCGCGATCAATGCGGCGTTTTATCCAAAACTGCCTTTCGACACATTGCGCGATTTCACCGCGGTCACGCAGATCGGCGCGGCTTCCATGCTGCTCGCAGTCAATGCGCAGTTGCCGGTCAAAAGCGTCAAAGACCTCGTCGCCCTGGCCAAAGCCAAGCCGGGACAGCTCGCCTATGGTTCCACCGGCAGCGGCGGTTCCGCGCATTTGATGGGAGAGATGTTCAAGTCGATGGCCGGCGTGGATGTCGTGCACGTGCCGTACAAGGGCTTAGCGCCGGCGCTCACTGACGTGATGGCGGGTCAGGTGAGTTACACCTTCGGCACTCAGTTGGCGCTCGACGGGCCGATGAAAACAGGACGCGTGCGCGCAATCGCGGTCACCGGCAAGACGCGCATGCGCACAGTGCCAGACCTTCCAACCATCGCGGAATCCGGTTATCCCGATTACGACATGACAGCGTGGTGGGGGGTGGCAGTGGCGGCGCGAACGCCGCGCGCCGTCGTTATGAAATTGCACGACGACATCGTGCGCGTGCTCAACATGCCGGACGTGCTCGAACGTCTGTCGGGGCAGGGCGTCGAGGTCGCCGGCTCCACGCCGCAGCAATTCGACGCATTCGTGCGCGCTGAGATCGCGCGCTGGGGCAAGGCAGTGAGGCAGTCGGGTGCAAAGCCCGACTGAACGTGGATACAGGGGATATGATGAAAACAATATTTTTTGCGGCATCGCTGATTGCGGGCACCGCTAACGCCGCTGACGCGCTGCAATTTCCGGTGAAACCGATCCGCATGGTCGTGCCGTTCGGCGCGGGCAGCAATTCCGACGTGCTCGCGCGGACGATTGCTGTGCGCATGGCCGAGCATTGGGGACAGCAGGTGGTCGTCGATAACAGGCCGGGCGCCGGCGGCAATATCGGCACCGACATGGTCGCGAAAGCGCCGCCCGACGGCTATACGATAGTGCTGGGCGCCGCGAGCGTGCTCGCGATCAATCAAAGTCTGTATTCCCAGATGCCGTACGACAGCAATACCGCGTTCGCACCCATCACGAACATGGTAAAGACGACCAACGTGTTGATCGTCACGCCGGCGTTGCCGGTAAAAACGGTCAACGAATTGATCGCGTACGGCAAGGCGAATCCCGGCAAGCTGACATACGCATCGGCCGGTGCGGGCGGCACCATCCATTTGTCCGCCGAGCTTTTTAAGTCGATGACCGGCATCACAATGGAGCACATCGCCTACAAATCGAGCCCGCTCGCGCATATCGACATGATCAGCGGCCAGGTGCATGCGATGTTCGATGCCATGCCGACCGCGCTGCCGCAAGTAAAAGCTGGCAGGTTGCGCGCGGTGGCTGTCACCACCGCGAAACGTTCGCCGCAACTGCCAGAACTCCCCACCATCGCGGAAACGGTGCCCGGATTCGAGGCCGCCGGCTGGTTCGGCTATGCCGCACCGGCCCGCACACCGAAAGAAATCGTTGCTCTCCTCAACAAGGAGATCGTGCGCATCCTCGCATTGCCTGACGTGAAGGAGCGGCTGATCTTACAAGGCGCGGAGCCGGTGGGCGACACACCCGAGCAATTTGCGCAGTACATCAAGTCCGAAGCCGCGAAGTGGGGCAAGGTTATCAAGTCGCTGAATCTCAAAATTGAATAAAGCAAACGTATTAGGAACCGCTGATAAACGCCGATACTTCGAAAGCACTTTTTTGTGTTTGATTTTCATCTGCGTTCATCGGCGGTGATCTGCGGTTAAACTTGTTTGAGTGAATAAGGCAATGATCGAACGTAAACAAATAGGTCTCGCCATCGTCGGCTCCGGTCGCATCGGCACGCTGCGCGCGAAGCTCGCGTCGTCGCATCCGGCCGTTAATTTCATCGCGGTGTCCGACAGCAATCCAGCCGCTGCGCAGAAGCTGCAGAAGGAAGTCGGCGCGCAGGTCGCATCAACGAACAACGACGAAATCATCGCGCGTCCCGAAGTGACGGCCGTAATCGTCTCGACCAGCGAAGGCGAACACCTGGCGCCCGTACTGAAAGCGATCGAGCTCGGCAAGGCGGTCCTGGTCGAAAAACCGATTGCGCTGAATATCGCCGATGCGGAACGCATCATCGCGGCCGCAGCGAAAGCGAATATCGATCTGCGTGTGGGTTACAGCCGCCGCTTCAAGGACCGCTACCTGATTGCGAAAGAGCAGATCATGCAAGGCCGCGTCGGCAAAATCGTCGGCGGCGCGGCGCGCGTCTACAATTCGCGCTCGCAGGCGCTGGCGATGATGAAGCGCAATCCCGAGGCGACGCCGGTCGTGGACGCGCTCACGTATTACGTCGACCTCATGAACTGGCTGCTCGAAGGTAACGCGCCGGTTGAAGTGTTCGCGCGCGGGCAGAAAGGCGTGCTGAAGGAAGCGGGCCATGACGTCGACGACGTCAACTGGTCGATAGTGACTTATGCCGATGGCGCGGTAGTCAATCTCGGTGTGAGCTATGCGTTGCCCGAAAAATATCCGGCGCTCGGCCATGCGGCCCGCGTCGAGATCCTCGGCACCGAAGGCGTGATCATCCTCGACGACGATCACACCGATCAGCTTATGTATAGCAACAAAGGCGTGCCGCACGTCTATCTGCCGGACCACAACGTGAACATGGTATTTTTGTCGAGCGGCACGCCCGGCGATTGGGCGCTCGGTGATTTCTGGGGACCGATCGCGAACGAGACACGAGCCTGGCTCGACCATCTGGCGACAGGCAAGGCTTGCGTCCACGCGACCGCCGCGGATGCGCGGTGCAATCTCGAAGTGACGCTGGCAATTCAACTTGCCGCCGCGAGCGGCAAGACAGTCAAGCTGCCGCTGGCGGGGTGAAAAAAACAGGATCGAGGAGCGAGGATTGAGAATCAAGGCGATAGTGGCGGGCTTAATTTTGGCGGGTGTCGGCGTGGTGTCGTCCGTCGGCGTGCAAGCGGATGCCTATCCGACGAAACCGATTCGGATGATCGTCGCGTATCCGCCTGGCGGTGGCACGGACATTGTCGGCCGCATGGTCGCGCAAAAATTATCGGAAAACCTGGGCCAGTCGGTGGTGATCGACAACCGCGGCGGGGCGGCCGGCAGCATAGGCAGCGAAATCGCGGCGAAGTCCGTGCCTGACGGCTACACGATCGTCATGGGCAACGTCGCGCCGAATGCGATCAACGTAAGTCTATATGCGAAGCTCGGCTACGACCCGGTCAAGGATTTCGAGCCGGTGAGTCTGGTTGCGTCCACGCCGAATATATTGGTCGTGCAGCCCTCGCTGGCGGTCAAGACCGTGCCCGATCTGATCGCGGTGGCCAAGGCCAAACCCGCTACGCTCAACTATCCGTCGGCAGGGCTTGGCAGCTCGTCGCATCTCGCCGGCGAGCTGTTCGACAACCTCGCCGGCGTGAAGATGGTGCACATCCCGTACAAAGGCGGCGGGCCGGCGCTCACCGATCTTCTCGGCGGACAGGTGCAGCTTATGTTCGCCACCATGCCGGCGGCGATGCCGCACGTGCGGTCGGGCAAGCTGCGCGCGATAGCCGTGACCAGTGCAAAACGCTCGCAGACCATGCCCGACGTGCCAACGATAGGCGAAACATTGAAAGGCTACGAAGCCTCGACGTGGTACGGCGTGCTGGCGCCCGCCCGAACGCCGCGGGCCATCGTCAACACGCTGCACGCGGAGATCGTCAAGATACTCGGCGTCTCGGAAACGCGCGACCGCCTGTTCGCGCAGGGATTCGAGCCGGTTGGCGGCACACCCGCGGAATTCGCCGCTTATATCAAGGCGGAGATCGTGAAATGGGGCAAGGTCATCAAGGCGGCAGGCATCAAGGCGGAATAGAACGCGTGAATTTAGTCCTCGGCGGCGGCGTGCGAAAATCGTAAAGTGCGCTGGCAATGACAGGGAGATGATCATGGGAATGCAGCGAAATTTTGTGTCCGGTCTGGTTGCCGTCGTATTCATGTTCGCGGCCGGCGCTGCGCGTGCCGATGGGGCCGGCCAGGTCGTTCACCTGAGCGGCACACTGTCGGCGCAGAAGGCGGACGGCACGATCCGTATCCTTTCACGCGGCTCGGAAATTAACGTCGGCGACACGCTCACGACGCAGGCCGACAGTTACGGCCAGCTTGGGTTCTCCGACGGCAGCACGATGACGATGCGGCCCAATACGCGCATGAAGATCGAAGGCTACGCATTCGACAAGGACCAGCCTAATGCGGACAATGCATTCTTCCGCCTGCTGAAGGGCGGATTGCGCACGGCGACGGGTCTCATCGGCAAGCGTGGCAACATGAATGCCTACAAGATCGGCACGCCGGTGGCGACCATCGGCATACGCGGCTCCACCGGCGATACGCTCGACTGCACGCAGGGCTGCGACGGCGTTACCAGCACGAGCGGCAAGGCCGAGCGCGGCGTCTATCACGCAACCTACACCGGCAGCTACGTGATGGAAAACGACAGCGGGGAGGTAATCGTAGGCGAGGCGCGCTTCGGCTTCGTGCGCGATGCGAAGACGAAACCCACGCTGCTGCCGGGCGACCCGGGACTCAATCTTGACGAGCTGCCATTCGCGATCACGGGACAGGACCGCGGCGGACGCTGCGACGTGCGCTAGCCGGCAGCGCCCCCCCGGAAAATCCCCGCCCGGTGCGGGGATTTTTTTGCCCGACTGAAAATCCTTTTTTCCTGCGCGGCCCGAATCATGCCGGCGTGAATATCGAGTAATATTCTTCTTCGCGCGGCACGAATTCCACGAAAAAACGATTCAACAGAGGACGCCATGGCGATACGCACACCCAAAATCAAAAACACGATCGACAAGAAGCACCGCAAGCTCACGCGCAAGGACATTCACGCCGCGGCCAAGCGTCTCAAGAACTGGGGCCGCTGGGGCAAGAACGACGAGATAGGCACGCTCAATTTCGTGAAGCCCGAGAACATCGTCGAGGCCGCGCAGCTTGTTACGCAGGGCAAAGTCATCTCGCTCGCGCTCAATTACGATCAGACCGGCCCGCAGGGCGGCAAGACTAAATATCCGGCGCTGGGTCGCTTCAACCCCATCCACCTGATGACGCGCACAGGCACCGACGCTTACTCAGGCGTGCTCGATCACCGCAAGATCCGCGGCACCGACGACATCATCATCATGCCGCTGCAGTGCGGCACGCAGTGGGACGGCCTCGGCCACATCATGTACTACGACTACATGTGGAACGGCTACGATTGCCGCAACGTGACCAGCGCCGGCGCGTTGAAAGGCGGCATCGAAAAAACCAAGGAGAAAATGGTCGGCCGCGGCGTGCTTCTGGACGTGCCGAAGGCCCTCGGCAAGAAATGGCTGCCTGATGGCTTTGCCGTAACCAACGAACTGCTCGACTACACCGCGAACAAGCACAAGGTCGAAGTGAAGCGCGGTGACTTCCTGCTGGTGCGCACCGGGCATGTCGAGCGCAAATTCGCCGACAAGAACTGGGACGGCTACTCGGGGGGCGACGCGCCGGGCCTCGCGTTCGAGACGCTTGACTGGCTGCACAAGAAAGAAGTCGCGGCCATCGTCACCGATACGTGGGGCGCTGAAGTGCGACCCAACGAAACCGAAGACACGAATCAGCCGTGGCACTGGATTGCGATTCCCATCATGGGCCTCACGGTCGGCGAGATTTTCGATCTCGGCGCTTTGTCGATAGCGTGTGCCGCCGACAAGCGTTACGAATTCATGTTCGTGGCGCCCGCGCTGCCGATCACGGGCGGCGTCGGTTCGCCGGTCAATCCTTACGTCATCAAATAGCGGCTGTTCGCCGACACCAATGGTGCGCGAACAGCTGCGCGAGTTGGAGCGGACGTAGAACGCCGCTCAACTCGCGCGTGCGAGGAGAAAGTATGCGTTGGTGGTGCGTGGTAGCGGTGTGTGCGCTGGGTGTTAGTGTCGCCAGCGCACAGGGTTTTCCTAATCGATCGATTCGTTTTGTGGTGCCGTGGCCGGCGGGCGGACCGCCGGACGCCATGGGGCGCTTAATCGGCCAGCGCGCCGGTGAAGCACTGAAGCAGCAAGTGGTGATCGATAACCGACCCGGCGCCAATAGCATCATAGGCACCGAGCTGGTCGCGCGCAGCGCTCCCGACGGTTATACCTATCTGATTACGACCGGCTCGCACACAACGAACGCCGCGTTGAATCCCAAGCTGCCGTACGATACGTTGAAGGATTTCGTATCGCTCACGCAGATCGGCGAATCAGCCGGCATGGTGTTGGCCGTGCATCCGTCCGTGCCGGCGAAATCCGTCAAGGAATTGGTCGCGCTGGCCAAAGCGAAGCCCGGCCGACTGACGTTTGGCTCCGCGGGCAATGGCAATACACTGCATCTCGCCGGCGAGTTGTTCAAGACGGCGACGGGGACCAGCATTACGCACGTGCCTTACAAGGGCGCCTCGCCCGCGCTAACCGATCTGCTCGGCGGTCATATCGACATGATGTTCGCGAGTCCGCTGTCGATGGCGCCACCGATACTGCAGGGGAGGCTGCGCGGTCTGGCGCAAATGGGCGAGCATCGCGCGGCGGTGTTGCCCGATCTGCAGACGCTGGATGAGCTCGGCGTCCACGGCGCGCGTATCGGCGGATGGTACGGCCTCTATGCGCCAGCGAAGTCGCCGAAGGAGAACACCGACCGCGTACTGGCGGAAGTGCTGAAGGCGCTCAAGGAGCCCGACATCCGCGAGAAGATCGGCAATCTGGGCGCGGAGCCGACGGGACTTTCACCCGAGGACTTCATGCGCTTTCTCGTCGCGGATATCGACAAGTACAAAAAACTTGCGCAGCGCATCAACTTGAAGATCGACTGAAATGAATTAGCTAAGTTCCTTCCTCCGCTTGCGGGGTAAGGTTAGGATGGGGTGATCTCGAGCTTGCCCGCTCCCCAACCCTCCCCCGCGTTGCAGAGGAGGGGCGTCAATCTCTCGACGCTGAATCGCGTGACAATCATTAATCTTATGGAGCAACCGAAGATGTCAGACGGTACGCAACGCTACTGGTTTCAATATTTCCAGAACAACTTCATGTGGTCGCAGGGCATGATGATCGCGATCGAGATGGCCAGGTGGGGCGGTTCTGCAATGAGCGAGGTTGACCGCGTCGGCCAACGCCTGAAGGACAAGATCGGGGACAACGAAGCGTGGGGCGTCGAGTGGGAGCGCGAAGCGCAGCGGATCGAAACGATGGGCGACGACGCAACGGGCGAGAATCACCCGTTCACTGCAGCGTCGCACTATCTGCGCGCGGCGGTCTATTACTTCATTGGCGAGCGTTTCGTCAGGCCGGGCACAAAAAAGACAGAGCTTTATCAAAGCTGCCTGCGCTGCTACCGGCGCGGCATCAAGGTGCGCTATCCGAATATCGAGCGCGTCGAAGTGAAATACGAAGGCACGACGCTGCCGGCGTGGTTCATGAAATCGCCGGTTGCGGGCAAAGCCCCGACGGTGTGTTTTTTCGACGGGCTCGACAGCGCGAAAGAATTGTCCGTCCTGTTCGGCGGCGTCGAGTTGGCGAACCGCGGAATCCACACGCTAGCGATCGACGGGCCGGGCCAGGGGGAGGCGCTGCGCCTGCAAAACATTCCGAGCCGTTACGATTACGAAGTGCCGGCGGCAGCTGCCTATGATTATGTCGCGAGCCGGCCCGACGTCGATCCGAAGCGCGTCGCCGTGATGGCTTTCAGCATGGGCGGTTATTACGCGCCTCGTGCGGCGGCGTTCGAAAAACGCTTTGCCGCCGGCGTCGCATGGGGCGCGCATTTCGACTATCACGCCAACTGGGTGGAGCGGCGCAAGGTGCAGGAATCCGGCGGCACGAAATTGTCCGCGCCGCATTTCCAGTTGCCGTGGGTGATGGGCAAGCCCGACATGGACAGCGCGATGGAGAAGCTAAAGGACTACACGCTCGCCGGCGTCGCGGAGAAGATCGAATGTCCTTTCCTGATTACGCAAGGCGAGCTCGATTCGCTGTCGCCGCTGGAGACCGGCGAGTTGCTTTACAAGACGGTCGGCTCCAAGGTGAAGAAGTACAAGGTGTTCACCAAGGAAGAAGGGGGCGCGGAGCATTGCCAGGGCGACAACCGCCAGTTCGGCTCGAACTACGTCGCGGATTGGCTCGCCGACGTGCTGAAGGCGACGCCGCCAGCGCAGTTCAATATGGCGACCTGACTTCCCAGCATGAAAAGAGCGGTATCGGGTGCATTGTTCGCGACGGCAATTGCAATAACCGGCGCCGCCGTCGCGCAGACATATCCGGCGAAACCCGTGCGCGTCGTGGTCCCGTACACGCCGGGCGGTCCGCTCGACGACGTGATGCGGGTCGTCGGTCATCGATTGACTGAAATGTGGGGACAACCGGTAGTGGTCGACAATCGTAGCGGCGCCGGCGGCAGCATAGGCGCGGAGTATGTGGCTAAAGCCGCGCCGGACGGTTACACCTTATTGCTCGGCAACGCCGGGCCGATGACGATCAATCCGGGTCTGCAGAAAAAACTGGCGTATGACGTGGCGCGCGATTTCGCGCCGGTGACGCAGATGACTTCGTCGCCGATGGTGATGGTCGTGCACCCGTCGCTGCCGGTCAGATCCGTGTCCGATCTCGTGAGGCTGGCGAAAGCCAGGCCGGGCCAGCTCGTCTACGCGTCCGCCGGCGTCGGTAATCTGCAGCATCTCGCGATGGAAGAAGTGCAGGCGCGAGCGGGCATCCGCATGAACCACGTGCCGTACAAAGGCGCGCCCCCCGCATTGATCGACGTGATGTCGGGGCAGATCGATCTCATGTTCGCGAACATCGTGGGCGTGCTGCAGCACATTAAAACCGGCAAGGTGCGTGCGATTGCGGTTTCGTCGGCCCGGCGCGCGGCCATGCTGCCTGATGTGCCGAGCGTTGCAGACAGTTTTGCCGGGTTCGATGCGACGGGCTGGACTGGAATTTTTGCGCCGGCTGCTACGCCCAGGGATATAGTCGTCAGGCTGCAAGCCGATGTCGCTACAGTGCTTGCGCGCCCGGACATCCGCGAGCGATTCAACGATCAAGGCGCGGAGGTGGTTGCGGGTTCGTCCGACCAGCTCGCCGCATTCGTGCGCTCGGAAAGCGTGCTTTACGCGAAAATCATTCGCTCGTCCGGCATCAAGGTTGATTAAAGGCTGGGTCGAGGTTCGAGGATCGAGGATCGAGGATTGAGAGTTGAGGATTTAGGATTGAGGATTGAGGAATGAGGAGGTCGTGATGAAATTCAGATGCTGTTACACGCTCGCGCTTTTTGTCGGATTTGCCATAAGCGCATCCGCGGCGGGTTACCCCGAGAAGCCCGTGCGCCTGCTCGTGCCGTATCCGCCCGGCGGCGGTAACGACACGATCGCGCGCCTGCTCGCGCCGAAATTCACCGAGAGCACGGGGCAGCAGCTCATCATCGACAACCGGCCGGGTGCGGGCACGACGATAGGCACTGCTTTGGCATCGCATGCCGCGCCTGACGGCTACACGATAGTGATGTCATCGGTGGCGACGCATGCAATGGCGCCGCAGCTCTATGCGAATCCCGGCTACGATCCGATCAAGGATTTCTCTGCGGTTACGCTACTCGCGACCACCCCCATGCTGCTCGCCGTGAGCGCGGTCACGCCATATAAGTCGCTGCAGGACATGATTGCAGCAGCGAAGGCAAGTCCAGGCAAGTTGAGCTATGCGTCGGGCGGCAACGGCACTCCGCCGCATCTGGCCGCCGCGATCTTCACGGAGAAGACCGGCGTGCAGATGGTGCATGTGCCGTACAAGGGAAGCGGACCGGCGCTGATCGACGTGATGTCGGGCCAGATTGCGATGATCATCGACACTGCGGCTTCGGTGACGCCGCATATCCGCACGGGCAAGCTGCGCGGTATTGCGATCACCGGCAAGCGGCGCTGGCCGGACCTGCCGGAAGTGCCGACGTTCGCCGAGGGCGGGATGACCGATTACGACGCGAGCTCGTGGTACGCGATACACGCGCCCGCAGGCACGCCCAGGGCGATGATCGCAAAACTGAATGCGGCGTTAGGGAGCATCGTGAAACTTCCCGACGTCAGCGAGCGGCTGCGCCTGATGAGTGCGGAGGCTGTTGGCGGTTCGCCCGAGCAACTTGACGCCTTCGTCAGGAGCGAAGCGGCGAAATGGGGCAAGGTCATTAAATCCCTCAACTTACGCGTGGACTGATGATGCCGACTCCCGAACGTATCAATGTAGAAGCTTTGATCGATTTCGCCACCGCAGTGTATGCCGGCGCCGGCATGCCCGGGCGCGACGCGCATTTCGTCGCCGATACGCTCGTGCAGGCCGATGCCTGGGGTCATCAATCGCACGGTGTGCTGCGCCTGGGCTGGTATCTCGACCGCATCAAAAACGGCGTGATGAAGCCGGTGACCAAACCAGAATTTGTCGTCGATGCGGGCAGCATCGCGGTGATTGACGGTCACGACGGCGTCGGCCATGTCATTACCGAGCTGGCTACGCGAGAAGCGATCAAGCGCGCCAAGGTGCACGGTCTCGGCGCAGTCGGCGTGCGCATGTCGAACCATTTCGGCACCTGCATGTATTACACGCGCATGGGCACGCAGGAAGGCTGCGCGATGTTCCTGACGAGCAACGGCGGGCCCGCGATGGCGCCGTGGGGCGGGCGCAAGAAAATCATCGGCACCAACCCGTGGTCGGTGGCAACGCCCGCCGGCAAGCACCCGCCTTTCCTGATGGATATGGCGAACACCGGCGTGGCGCGCGGCAAGATTTATCTCGCGCGCAACAAGCGGCAGCCCATTCCCGAGGGCTGGGCGATCGACAAGGATGGCGCGCCGACGACCGACCCGCAGGCCGCCATCGACGGAATCATCCTGCCGATGGCGGGCCACAAAGGCTACGCGATCGCGATGATGGTCGACGTGCTATCGGGCGTACTGACCGGCAGCGGCTTTCTGTCGCAGGTGCACAGCCCGTACAAGACCGACGAGAAAAGCAACTGCGGCCATTTTATGATCGCCATCGACATCGCGAAGTTCATGCCGCTCGCCGACTTCAACGCGCGCATGGAGCAGTACATCGCCGAAATAAAATCCGTGCCTCTTGCCAAAGGCTGCGACGAAGTGTTTTATCCGGGTGAGATGGAGGCGAACAACAACATCGCCAGCCGGCGCGACGGGCTGCTCCTGCCGGACGACACGCTTGCCGACCTTGCGCGCATTGCGCGCGAAACCGGACTCGAAGCGCAACTGCCGTTCTCGGCGCACTGACCGATGACGGCGCGGAAAAAATTATTGATCACGGGCGCGGCCGGCGAAATCGGCTGCGTGCTGCGCGCCGGCCTCTATGACGGCTACGCGCTGCGCCTGCTCGATAAGCGCGCACAGGCGGCGCGCGCGGGCGAAGAATGCGTGGTCGCGGATCTCGCCGACACCGGGGCCTTGCGCCAGGCTATGAGCGGCGTCGCTTGTGTCGTGCATCTTGCAGGCGTGCCGCGCGAAGGCGCATGGGACGCGATACTGCCGAACAACATCGTCGGCACCTATAACCTCTTCGAGGCGGCGCGCGAGGCGGGCGTCAAACGCGTGATCTTCGCGAGCTCGAACCACGTGATCGGCTATTACCGCGCCGCGCATGAGGTGGGTATCGACGAGCCCGAACGCCCCGACAGCCGTTATGGCGTAAGCAAGGCTTATGGAGAGGCGCTCGGGCGCATGTATGCGGACAAATACGGGATTGAGGTCGCGTGCCTGCGCATCGGGTCGTTCCGCGCGCGCCCCGAAGATGCGCGCCAGCTTGCAACCTGGATCAGCCATCGCGACATGGTTGCGCTGACGCGTTGCTGCATAGAAGCGCCGGCATTTCACTTTATCGTGCTGTACGGCGTATCGAACAATACGCGTAACCGCTGGCAGAATCCGCATGCGGCAGAGATCGGCTACCGGCCGCAGGACAATGCCGAGCAATACGCGGCGGAACTGGAATCGAAAACGCCGCCCGCCGGCGACCCCGCGAAAGAATTTCATGGCGGCGCGTTCTGCGGGCTCGAGTTCACAGGGGATGCGCGCCGCATAGAGTGATACTGCGCGCTAAGGGGCGCAGTAGTTGATAAACTGGCTGTTCGGCTTCTTCCGGCGGCACCGCCCACATTAAAAGGCCATCGCAATGCATATCGTAGTCATGCCCGGTGACGACATCGGGCCCGAGATCACCGACGTCACCATGAAGATGCTCGACGTCGTCAACACTACGTACGCGCTCGGCATGGTATTCAAGCCCGTCGACGTTGGAATGGCGAGTTTCCGCAAATGCGGCAATACGATACCGGAAACAGCCGTACAGGCGGCGCTGGATGCCGACGGCGTGATCCTCGGGCCATGCGGCATGACGCTGTATCCGCCGCGCGAAGAAGGCGGCATCAACGTGCCGGGCACCATCCGCAAGCGGCTCGAGCTTTATGCGAACCTGCGTCCCGCGCGCTCGCGTCCCGGCGTGCCCAATGCGCGGCCCGGCCTCGACGTGCTGATCGCCCGCGAGAACACCGAAGGCTTTTACGCCGACCGCAATATGTTCATGGGCATCGCGGATTTCATGCCGACGGAAGACGTCGCGCTGTCGATACGCAAGATTACGCGCGCGGGCTCGCGTCGCATCGCCAAGGTCGCTTTCGAATACGCAGCGCGTCGCCGCAAGAACGTGAGCGCAGTCGGCAAGCAGCATGTGCTGCAGGCGACTGACGGTTTGTTCATGAGCGAAGCGTACAAGCTCGCCGATCAGCATAAGGACATCGCTTTCCGCGAAGTCGACGTCGATGCGATGGCGGCCGATCTTTACACGCGCCCGCAGCGCTACGACGTGATACTCGTCACCAACATGTTCGGCGATATCCTGTCCAACGAAGCGTGTGCGCTCTCAGGCGGGCTCGGCCTTGCCGCAGCATTGAATATGGGCGACCAGCATGCCATCGCCAATGCCGGACACGGTTCGGCGCCAGATCTGGTCGGCAAAGGCATCGCGAATCCGTCGGGACTCATGTTATCCACCGCGATGCTGCTCGAATGGCTTGGCACGCGGCACAACAAGCCTGCATACATCGATGCGAGCCGCGCGATAGAAGCCGCGCTGGATGCGGGGCTGGCGGACGCCAAGGCGCGCACGCCCGACCTCGGCGGCAACGGCACGACGAAAACTTTCGCGCAGGCTGTTATCGCGCGGATTGGCGCGGAAGAGTTGCGCAAGACCGGCACGGACTAGGCAAGATTCGCATGTTGCTGGGCTGCATCGCCGATGATTTCACCGGCGCTACTGATCTTGCCAGCACCCTCGTGCGCCAGGGCATGTCGACAGTCGTGCTGCTCGGCGTGCCGTGCGGCCCGGCACCGGACGCCGACGCCGTCATCGTCGCGCTGAAATCGCGGTCCATTCCGGCCGCCGATGCCATCAGGCAGTCGCTCGACGCGCTGGAATTCCTCAAGCGCGGCGGCGCGCGCCAGCACTATTTCAAATACTGCTCGACTTTCGATTCGACGGACGCGGGAAACATCGGCCCGGTAGCGGAAGCGCTGTTGGCCGCGCTCGGAGAGCGCTTCACGATAGCGTGCCCGGCGTTTCCGACCAACAAGCGCACGATCTATCAAGGTAACCTCTTTGTCGGCGATCAATTGTTGTCCGAATCGAGCATGCGCCATCATCCGCTGAACCCGATGACGGATTCGTCGCTGGTGCGGGTGCTGCAACGCCAGGCGAAGGGCAAGGTCGGCTTAATTCCTTTTACTGTTGTTGCGCAAGGCGCGGGAGCGATCAACAGCGAAACAAAGAAGCTGGCGGACGCCGGCATAACGCACGCGATCGTCGATGCGATTACCGATGAAAATCTGGTTGCAATCAGCACTGCCTGCGCGGACATGAAGCTGCTGACCGGCGGTTCGGGTCTCGCGCTCGGCCTGCCCGGGAATTTCCGGCGCAAGCAGCTGCTTAAGACCGCCAAGGCGGGTGAATTGCCGCGCATAAAAGGCCATGCCCTCGTACTGTCCGGCAGTTGTTCGGCGGCCACTCAATGCCAGGTGGAGGACATGCAGCAGCATTGCGATAGTTTTGCGCTCGATGCGCTGGCACTCGCGCGCGATCGGGACGTGGTGCGCAAAGCAGTGGAGTGGGCGCAGACGCGGCTGGGCGACAAACCTGTATTGATATACTCGACTGCAGCGCCGGAGCAGATAGCGGCGGTGCAGGCCGAACTTGGCCGCGAACGCGCGGGCACGATGGTGGAGCAGGCGCTGGGAGAAATCGCGAAGAAACTCGTCGCACACGGCGTGCGCAGACTGGTCGTTGCCGGCGGCGAGACCTCAGGCGCAGTCGTCATCGCGCTGGGAATCAATGGACTGCGCGTAGGCGCGGAAATCGATCCCGGCGTGCCGTGGACGGCGAGCCTGAGCGATAAGCCGATTGCATTGGCGCTGAAGTCGGGCAATTTCGGCAGCGACGATTTTTTTCTGAAAGCTTTTAAAACTTTGTAGCCGCCGATAGACGCGATGAATGCAGATAGCACCAAGCCAAATCTGTTGCTTTTCAGGCTCTTAGGGTTTGCATCTGCGTTTATCAGCGGCTGAAAAAAGCGGAATTTAAATGACTGAAAATCAACTGCGCGAAGAAATTGCCGAGCTCGGTAAGTCGCTCTACGACCGCGGCCTCGCGCACGGCAGCGCGGGCAATATCAGCGTCAGACTCGATGACGGCAACTGGCTGCTGACACCGACTAACTCCTGCCTCGGCCGCCTCGATCCCGCGAAAATCTCCAGGCTGGACGGCAACGGCAAGCTGATCAACGGCGATCCGCCGTCGAAAGAATCCTTCCTGCATCTGGCGATGTACCAGGAGCGTGCGAAGAGCGGCGCAGTCGTGCACTTGCATTCGCTGCACGCTGTTGCTGTGTCTTGTCTTGCCGATATCGATGCAGGCGATGTGTTCCCGCCGATCACCGCCTATGCAATCATGCAGGTAGGGAAGCTGGCACTGGTGCCTTACTATCCGCCGGGCGATCAGTCGCTTGCCGACGCGGTGCGCAAGCTCGCCGGCAAGCATCAAGCCGTTTTGCTTGCCAACCACGGTCCGGTCGTCGCCGGCAGCTCGCTGACTGCCGCCGTCAATGCAATCGAAGAGCTCGAGCAGACCGCGCATCTGATGTTATTGTTGCGCGGCCATCCGACGCGGTTGCTGACTGCCGAACAGGTCGGCGAGCTCAACCGGCGTTTTCCGAGCTAACAGTGACGAGCTGATTTTCATTTCCTCCCGTCGCCCCGAAGGAAGTCCCCTTGGGGGGCGAGGGGAGGGTTGACGTGGGGATGGGGTTAACAGACGTTCACGTACCCCATGCCCCTGCCTGCCTCCCCCTTGAAGGGGCGGAGCGTGATGCGATGCGAGGAGAAAGATCGTGCAAGATAAGTTGCAGCGCACTGAACTCGGCGTCGCCATCGTCGGTGCTGGCCGCATAGGCGCGTTGCGAGGACAGCTCGCGGCGAGCCATCCAGCGGTTCGCTTTCTTGCGTTTGCGGACAAGGACGGCGCACGCGCGCAAGCGGTAGCCGACAAATGCGGCGCGCAACTCGCCTCCGCAGACAATCTGGCTGTTATTTCGCATGCCTTCGTCAATACGGTAATCGTCTCGACCGGCGAGCACGAACACGTCGAGCCGGTGTTGCAGGCGCTGAAACTCGGCAGAAACGTGCTCGTCGAGAAACCCATCGCGCTCAGCCTGACCGATGCGGACCGCATATTGAAGGCGCTGGCGGCAAGCAAAGGCAGCTTGCGCGTCGGCTACAGCCGGCGCTTCAAGCGCTGCTACTTGCTCGCGAAAGAGCAAATCGCGCAGGGCCGGCTCGGCACGGTCGAAGGCATCTCGGCGCGCATTTACAATTCGCGCGCGCAGGTGTTTCAGATGCTTGAGCGCAACCCCGGCGCGACGCCGGTGGTGGATTCGCTGACTTATTACATCGACATGCTCGGCTGGTTCCTCGACAACAATCCGGTAGTCGAAGTGTGGGCGCGCGGCAAGACAGGCATCATCCGCAATGCCGGCCACGATTGCGACGACGTCACTTACGCCGTGTTGACGCTGGCTGACGGTGCGCTCGTCAATCTGGCAGTGAGCTTCGCGTTGCCGGCCAAGTATCCGTCGCTGGGCTACAGCGGGCGCATGGAAATAATCGGCAGCGAGGGCATCCATCTGATCGACGATGATCATCTCGACCAGCTGCTGTATACCGATCGCGGCATCCCGCATATCTATGTGCCCGACCACAACGTGAACATGGCGTTTCTGTCCAGTTCAGCGCCCGGCGACTGGGCGGCCGGCGATTTCTGGGGCCCGCTCGCGAACGAGACGCGGAGCTGGCTCGATCATCTTGCGACCGGCCGCGCGTGCGCGCTGACGACGGCGCACGAGGCGCGCGACAATCTCGAAATTACGCTGGCTATTGAAGAGGCCGTGCGATCGGGCAAATCGATCAAGCTCGCCCGCGGCTGAACTTCACAGGCAAGAGGACCGCAATGAGAATGCAATTTATAACGTGCGCGTGCTCTGTGCTCGCCGCAACTGCAACGCTGCCGCTGCATGCGCAAACGTACCCGTCCAGGCCGGTGCGTTTCGTGCTTCCGTTCCCTGCGGGGGGACCGACCGATATTCTCGGCCGCATCATCGGGCAGAAGCTGGCGGGACAACTCGGCCAGCCGGTGGTGCCCGAAAACCGCCCCGGCGCCGGCGGCAATGTCGGTACCGAGTACGGCGCGAAGCAGCCGGCGGACGGCTATACGATAGTGCTGGCTTCGCCGTCCCTGTCGATCAGCCCCAGCCTCTACAAGAAACTCGGCTACGACCCGGTGAAGGATTTTTCGACCATCTCGATGGTCGCGCAGATCCCGAACGTGCTGCTCGTGCATCCGTCTGTGCCGGTGAAAACGCTGATGGACCTTGTGCGGCTCGCCAAGGCCAATCCCGGCAAGCTCAACTTCGGGTCGGGCGGCCTGGGCACGTCCAACCATCTGGGCAGCGAGTTGTTCAAGAGCCTCGCCGGCGTCAACATTGTGCATATTCCATACAAGGGTTCGAACGAGGCGATGGTCGGCATGATGGGCGGCCACGTCGACATGGTGGTGATCGGCGTGCCGCCGACATTGCCGCACATCAAGGCCGGCCGGGTAAAACCGCTGGCTGTGCTGGCGGCAGCGCGCCTGCCTTATCTGCCGGACGTGCCGACGGCGAAGGAAGCGGGGATCGCCAACTACGAAGTCACGACGTGGTACGTGCTGATCGTACCCGCCGGCACGCCGCGCGAGATCGTTGCCAGACTCAACGCGGAATGGATAAAGCTCGCCGACTTGCGGGACACGCGCGAGCGCATGCAAGTGGCGGGCTTCGAGCCCATGTCAAGCACGCCCGAGCAGGCCGCGGAGTTCGTCAAGACGGAAATCGGGCGCTGGGCCAAAGTTATCAAGGACGCCGACGTCAAGACTGACTAGCGAAAGCGGGTCGGGAATCCGGGAGCGTGAATTGAGGGGGCGCATGTGAGCACACTCTGCAATTGCATCGTGACAATCGCGATAACTGCGGCAATCCAGGCTACCAACGCGATCGCGCAGGAATATCCGGTGAAACCCATCCGTATCCTGGTTCCCTTCGCGCCGGGCGGTCCGACCGATGTCGTGGGCCGCATGCTCGCTCAGAAACTGATCGAGGCATGGGGGCAGCAGGTGATCATAGACAACCGCGGCGGCGCGGGCGGCAATATCGGCATGGCAATGGCAGCGCATGCGAATCCGGACGGCTACACGTGGCTGATGGTGAGCTCGAGCTTCGTGGTCAATCCGTCACTGTATTCGAAGATTCCGTACGATCCGTACCGCGACCTGCTACCGGTTTCAAATCTGGCAGCGTCGCCGCACGCGTTTTTCTTGCCAGCGTCGTAGCCGGTCAAATCGATTGCGGACCTGATCGCGCTCGCGAAGTCGCAACCCGGCAAGCTCAGCATCGCGACACCGGGCATAGGCACCACGCCCGACCTCTCCGCGCGTCTTTTTACGCAGACGACGTCGCTTGATATCGTGCCGGTGCCGTATGGAGGCGGCGGGCTCTCGCTGGCGGCGGTGCTGGGCAGCCAGGTCACGCTCGGTTGCCAGGCAATTCCGCCGGTGACGCCGCATATCAAAGGCGGCCGGCTGCGCGCGATCGGGCTCACAGCGTCCAAACGCGCTGACGTGCTGCCGGACGTGCCGACGCTCGCTGAACTCGGCTACGCGGGGCAGGAAGCCGCTACCATGCAGGGGCTGCTGGTGCCCGCCGGCACGCCGCAAGCCGTCGTCCACAAAGTCGCGGGCGAAGTGCGCCGGATACTGGCGCTGCCGGACATCAAGCAGCGCATCACCGACCTGGGTTTCGACGTTATCGCCAGCACGCCGGAGCAGTTCGCGGCCCAGGTCAAGTTCGAAATCGGGCGTTGGGGTAAAGTGATCAAAGCGGCGGGCATAAAAGCCGAATGAGTCGAGAGGCGAAGGGAAGAAATCCATCACCCTTACCTCGTCAGCCATAACTTGTCACCCTTATCTCGTCACGCCTTTACCTCACATCCAATACCATGCGCATCACAGCAATCAGAGAAATAGCAGTACCGATCAATTCGACCATACGCAACGCGGTTTTCGATTTCAGCGAAATGACGACGTCAGTCGTCGCTGTGATTACCGACGTGGTGCGCAATGGCAAACCGATCGCGGGATTCGCGTTCAATTCGACCGGGCGTTATGCGTGCGGCGCGCAGATGCGCGACCGGCTCATACCGCGCATCATGAAAGCCCCGCCGGAATCTCTGCTCAACGCCGCTGGCGACAATCTGGATCCCGAAAAAATACTCGCATGCATGATGCAGCGTGAGAAGCCGGGCGGACATACCGAGCGTTCCGTCGCCGTCGGCACCATCGAAGTCGCGTGCTGGGACGCCGTTGCGAAAATATCCGATAAGCCATTGCACGCCGTGCTGGCCGAAAAATACAATGGCGGCCAGGTGCCTGACAAAGTGCCGTGCTACGTCGGCGGCGGCTGGTACGCGCCGGGCAAAGGCATCAAGGAGCTGCAGGACGAAATCCGCATGCGGCTCGACGAGGGCTATACGACCATGAAAATCAAGGTCGGCGGCATGTCGATTCCGGAAGACGTGCAAAGAGTGGAGGCGGGCATCAAGGTGGTCGGCGCCAGCGACCGGCTCGCGGTCGACGCCAATGCCGGCTTCAACCGCGCGCGCGCCTTGCAGTACGCAAAGGCTTTGAAGCCGTTCAAGCTGCGCTGGTTTGAAGAGCCGACCGATCCGCTCGACTACGCGCTGCTGGCGGATGTCGCATCCCTCTACGATTCGCCAATAGGCACGGGCGAAAACCTGTTCTCGACGCAGGACATCGAAAACCTCGTGCGCTTCGGCGGCATGCGGCCGGATCGCGACATCATCCAGATCGACGTGCCGCAATCGTACGGCATCGTGCAGTTCTCGCGCACGCTGGAGATGTTGAAGCGCCACAAATGGCAGCGCCATGCGATCTTTCCGCACGGGGGCAACCAGATGACGCTTGCGATCGTCGGCGGCTTCGGTCTCGGCGGCTGTGAGGCCTATCCCGATGTGTTCGGCGTATTTGCGGGTTTTGCCGACGACGCGAAGGTTGAAAACGGATTTCTCAAGCTGTCCGACCGTCCCGGCATCGGCTTCGAGGCGCAAAACCAGCTTTACACCGTGATGAAGGGCCTGGCGCAGTAGGTCGATTTCAAGGGGGCAAGAATAGCCCACCCAACGTCTGCAGAAATGCTCCCTCGCCCTGCATTCGCGGAGCGAGGGCTGGGGTGAGGGGCACGCCTACCTTCCCAAATGTGAATATGTCACTGAATCCGGGTGGCATCGTTCTTTACGGTCCGGCAGCGTCCAGCCCTACTCTGCGTTCATGGCGATATGTCTCGCCCGGACAGAGGAGGGGCCTCATGTTCCAACCACTGATAGCTTTGGGATTATTCGGCGGCACGGTGTGGATGATCGCACAGGCGATCTTCATGCTTCTGCGCAGCGACCGCGATGCGGACATTACGTACTGGTCCGGCGATACATTGACAAGTTTCGTGGAGGAGAATTACGGAACGCGGTTTGTTTCGGAGAATCCGCTCGGGGAAGAGGGGATGCGGAGGCTGTAGATTGTCACAAGCGTCGCAGGCGGTGCGCGTGCGCGCTATTCCATGGCGACGCCGCGCAAGCCCGCTCGCGTGGTTGCGCGGGCGACCAGGCCCTCGGCCTTCGCATCCTCAATAAATTTGCGCGCGAACGGTGCGCCTGCGTCGCGGCCTTTCGGGATTGCCATCGCCAGATGTTCGAGGCCCCAACGGCCCGCGAGCACGCGTGAGCCGGGCAGGGCGTCGGACATCTCGAACAGGTTGGCTTTGTTGGTCGCATACGCGTCGATACGATGCTGCGACATGAGTTCAATGCCGTTCTTGAGCGATGTCGCAGGTACAACCGTGGCATTCTTCAATTCGCGCGCCAGCACGCCATTCATGGTGCCGCCTTGCGTCACTCCCACGCGCACGCCGGCACGGTCGACGGCGGCCAGCGTGGCGATCGGTGAATCTGCGGCAACGAGGAAGCCAAGCTCGATCAACATCAGCGGAGGCGTCCATTCGAATTCGTTTGCACGGGCGGGCGTAGCATTGGCCAGCGTCATATCGATTTGTCCTGCTTTCAACGCCTCGTATATTTCCGCCGGCCTGCGGAATTCGACTTGATTGTACGGCACGCCGAGACGCGCCGCGAGCGCTTTGCCGAGATCGACCGCAATGCCTTTAGCTTCGCCCGAAACGGGATCGCGGATCAATGAAAACGGGCTGCCGGCGTAAACGCCGACGCGAAGTTTGCCGGTGGGCGCCAGGGCGCGCACCGCTTCAGGTGCGGGCATGTTCGCAAGGTTCGCACAGGCCGCAATGAGCATGACGAGAATTGCCACGGACAGGCGATAGGCCGCTCGCATGGTGTTTTCTCCGTTCATTGTGACGTATGCCCGGCGCAAAGTGCTGGTCGTAACTTGAACGAGTGGCGGGCGAGCAGATCGGGATCGACTTGCATGACCGTCAATGAACGGTTTTCTCTATCCAATTCCTGAGCAGCGCCGCGATCTGTAGATTGTTCTTTTCCAGCATCATCATGTGCCCATTGCCGTGGATGCCGACTTCAGGCAGACGCGTAAACGTATGCTTCACGCCGGCTTCCGCGAGATACTTCGATGTGCAGTGATCGTAAGGCGCGTGATACGAAGCTTCGCTGGTTACGATCAATATCGGTACGCGCTTCAGGTTGACCAATTGTCGTGCGGGCAAGTCCTGCAGCCAGCAGCGCACGAGGTTCGGGCCGTCGGATTTCGCCTGACGCGTCATCAGCAGTTCTTTCGGCTCCAACGCCGGCGGATCGTAGGCGAGCGGCAGGCGCGAGATGCCCCAGGCGCGGCCGAGCGCGGCGTCTTTGAACCAGTCAGGCGCGCCGATGACCGCATTCTCGTAAAACGGCGGGCCGTTGGGCTCGATGGCAACGACGCCTTTGACGAGTTGCGGGCGGCTGTCCGCGAGTTCCCAGCCGAACGGGCCGGACTGCGAATGCGTGAGCAGGATCGCGGGGCCGATCTTGTCGAGCAGCGCGATGCCGGCGCTGCGGTTCAAGTCTTCGAGCGCCGTGAGGTTCGACATGTCTTCGACCTGCGACGCAAAGAACTGATCGAATGTGGGGTCGCCTTCAACGCCTTTGCCCGGCCATTGCTTGTGCATCGCGGCTTGGGGATAGAGTTTCTCGAGCTCCGGCGCAGTGAATCGTTCGGACATCGCCTTCGCGTTGGGCCGCCGGGTCGGGCCGTAGGCGTCGGTGAAATAGCCTGAGCGCGCGCGTCCCGGTTGGTCTACGACATAAACCGCATAGCCCGCGCGCAGGAAATCATCGGCCCATCCAGGCCGGCCGTCGGGCGTCATCAGAAAATTGGTGCCGGTCTGACCGCCCCCGTGCCACATGACGACAGGATATTTGTGCGTGCGCTTTTGCGGAACCTGGAACTGCACATACATCTGGCCCGTCATGATGGCGCCGTCTTTGGTGCTGGCATACTTTCCCGCGACGAAGAAGTAGCCTTGTTTGGCGATGACGAGCGGCGCGGCATTGGGTGATGGCGCCGTCTTGGCGCGCTCTGCCGCCTGAACGTTGACTGATGCCGCGAGCAGCGAGGCCAGCGCGAGCCGGTACGAATGCACAAGCAACGTGCGTACGAAGTCGTTCATTTTTGTTTCCTCCCCCTTGGACGTTTTGCCGAACTAAATCACACCCCAGCTTACTTCATTGCGCGGAAATCTTCGCTTCCTTGACGACGCGCGCAAATTTCGCGATTTCGGATTTCAGGTAATCGCCGTACTGCTCGGGCGTGCCGCCGACGATGACGGCGCCGACCGCGGTGTTTTTTTCCTGGATATCCGGCAGTTTCATGATTGCATTCAGCTCGCTGTTGAGCCTGGTCACGATTTCCTTCGGCGTGCCGGCAGGCGCAGCGACCGCCGACCATGACGAGTTGTCGTAGCCTTTGACGCCGGCTTCGTCGAGGCTCGCCAGGTCCGGCAGTGCGGCCATGCGTTTCAGGCTGGTGACCGCGAGCGCGCGGGTCTGGCCCGACTTGATGAAGGGCACTGTCGAAATCGCGTTGTTGAAGAGCACCTGGATCTGGCCGGCGATAAGATCGGTGAGCGACGGCGCGGAACTTTTGTACGGGATATGCACCATCTCGGTTTTGGTCATCAGGCAAAACAAGGCGCCCGAAATATGGCCGAAGCCGCCAACGCCCGACGAACCGTAATCGAGCTTGCCCGGCTTCGACTTCGCCAGCGCGATCAGGTCTCTGACGTTCCTGACGGGCACCGACGGATGCACGACGAGCACGCCGGGCGAACTCGACACCTGCATGATGGGCGCGAAGTCCCTGACTGGATCGAAAGGCATGCTCTTGTAGAGGCTGGGATTGACGGCCCACGTGCCGACGGTTGCAATTACGATGGTGTAGCCGTCTGGCGGAGCTTTCGCTGTGAGCTCGAGGCCGATATTGCCATTGGCGCCGCCGCGATTGTCGATGATGAATTGCTGCCCGAGGCGCTGGCCAAGCTTCTCGCCCAGCATGCGGCCCTGAATGTCAGTTGGGCCGCCGGCTACGAAAGGTACGATGAAGCGCACCGGCTTCGTCGGATATGGTTGCGCGATGGCGCCGGCAGCTAGCGCCGACATGGCGAGCGCAGCCGCACAGCTTGAACTGACTTCCATACGGTCTCCTCGGATTTTTTTACGCGTACAACCGTTGTTTTTACGCGTGCAGCAGCTGCTTCAACCGGGCCACAGCTGAATAGGGACTTGTGAACACGGCGCGTCCGTGGCGCGACGGGATGCGTTCTGCCGCGCTCGCCATTGAAAACTGGCACAGCAGCAACGCATCGCAATCGCCGAGTTCCGCGGCGGCGGCGGCAATCTGCTTGTCGTGCCCTGCGTCATCACCGGCCTGCAGAGCTTTCAGCGCTGCGGGCACTGCCTTGATCGCGATTTCGAGTTGGGCGTTGCGCGCGGCGGCGAGCTGCTCGAGCTCGGCCTGCATCGACGGCAGGCTCGGCTCGAATGTCGCGAGCAGCGCAATGCGCGGGCCGGTCGCGATGGCTTCTTCCATCATCGCTTCGTTGGGCTTCAATACGGGGATTTTTACCACCGTGCGGGCGACTTCGATCGCCGCGCCGAATGCTGAGCAGGTGAACAGTATCGCATCGGCGCCGCTGGATTCGACGTATTTCGCCAGCGTGCAGAAGCGGTCGATCATGGCCTGATCGAGCTTGCCGGCGGCGGCGAGATCGGGGGCCAGCGAGTCTTCGAGCAGGTTCGTTACCTGCGCTTGCGGCCACAGACGCTTGAACGTGCTGCAGATGGGATCGATGGCAACCGGAGTTGCATGGATGAGTGCTATGCGTGGATTTTTCATGATGCGCCATTTTACCTTACCTGCAACGCGCACGCGTTCATCATGCCGGCCGTTGTCGGCGTGCGCATCGGCAACAGTACGTATTGTCGTGCTTGACACGCCGACGCTCGCACCTTACGTTACCGCCGGCACATACAGCGCCCGACTGGAGGAGAAAATATGTACCGCACATTGCGCATGGCGTTGCTGATGCTGGCCGCGATCGTCTACTCGCCTGCCTATTCCCAGGCTTATCCGGTTAAACCCGTGCGCGTGCTCGTCGGATATGCACCGGGCGGCGGCACCGACATCATGGCGCGCGCGATAGGCGCGAAATTGTCGGAGTCGATGAAGCAGCAGTTCGTGATCGACAACCGGCCGGGCGCCAACGCCAATATCGCGGCCAAAGTGGCGGCGGATGCGCCGGCTGATGGATACACGGTACTGTTCATGTCGGTCGCGCACATCATGAGCAAGCCGGTCTACAAGAATCTTGGTTACGACATCGAGCGCGATTTCACGCCGATTACCGTCGTAACGAACGTGCCCAACGTGCTGTGCCTGCATCCTTCGCTGCCGGTGAAGTCCGTGAAAGAGCTGATCGCGCTGGCCAAAGCCAGGCCCGGTGCGCTCACGTATGCGACGTCCGGTATCGGCAGCCCGGAGCATTTCGCCGGCGAGATGTTCAAGGTGATGACGAACACCGACATGCTGTCGATACCGTATAAAGGCGGCGGGCCGCTCGCGATCGACCTCGTCGGCGGGCAGGTGATGCTCGCCTTCGATACGGCGCCGCCCATCATGCCGCACATACAAAGCGGTCGCGTGCGCGCGCTGGCCGTCACCATGGACAAACGCGTGGGGGCGCTGCCCGACGTGCCGACGATCGCCGAATCCGGGGTGCCGGGCTATCAGATGAGTACTTGGTACGGCGCGGTCATACAGGCAAGGACGTCGCGCGACATCGTGGTCAAGCTCAATCAGGAGATGCTAAAGGCGCTGGCTTTGCCCGACGTAAAGGAGCGCATGGCGGGGCTGGGCGCCGATGTGGTCGGCAATTCGATGGACGAGGCCGCCGCACTGATCAAGCTCGAGGTTGCGAAGTACACCAAAGTCGCCAACGCCGCGAATATCAGGGCCGATCAGCCCTGAGCGCTCAGCGCGGAAGCTTGTCGACGTAGCGGAACATTTCCGTGTGGTCGGAAGTGAAGCCGAGATCTTGTTCCATCTTGTTCCAGATATCGGTGCAGGGCTGCGCAAGCAGACTGGATGTGCCCGTCGTCTGCAGCACTTCCAGCGCCGTGCGCACGTCTTTTGCCATGAGCCCGGTAAAGAACCCCGCGCCGTAAGTCCCCGACAGCATGTGCTGCTTGAACTTGTTTTTGGTCGTGTTGTTCATGCCGCTGGACGCATTGAGGATGTCGACGACGACGCCGGCGTCAAGGCCGAAACGCTGGCCGGCGACGACCGCCTCGCACGCGGCGACGAGTCCCGCGGCTGACACGTAGTTGTTGAGCGCTTTGATTGCATGTCCCGCGCCGAGCGGGCCGGCGTGGAAAATCTGGTTGCCGATTTTTTCGAGCATGGATCTTACCCGCGCGAATATCGCAGGGTCGCCGCCGACCATGATTGCGAGCGTCGCCGCGGTCGCGCCTTTAACGCCGTTCGACACCGGTGCGTCAATCAGTTTGAGTCCGCGTTTTTCCAGCAGCGCGCCGAGTTCGCGCGTGCCGACGGGTGAAGACGAGCTCATATCGATGACCAGCGAGCCGGATTTAAGGTTTGCGATTACGCAATCCTTGAAATTGTCGCCATCGCCGCACAATGCTTTGCGCACGATCTTGCCGTCGGGCAGCATGGTGATGACCGTGCCGCACATGCCGCCGAGCGCGGCGAGACTGTCCGCCACTTCGATTTCGAGCGTCGAGGCCAACGCCTGCGTGCGTTTGACGTCGGTATCGTAAACAACCAGCTTGTAGCCGGCTTTCGCCAGATTGGTCGCCATCGGTGTGCCCATGGCGCCGATGCCGACGAAACCGATTTTCGTATTGCCTGTCATTGCCTTCTCCAGCTGCTGAATTGCGATGAGTTTACGCGGGGCCGCCCACCGGCAGCTCGATGCCGATGTTCTGCGCGCGCGCGACGGTGAGAATGTGGTGCCCGGTATAGATGTCCTGTATGCCCATGCCGTGCGATTCGTAGAGTGTGATGTCATCGCGCGAGCGGCGGCCGGCGATATGCCCGGCGATTAATTCGCCAAGCTCGGGCAGGGCGTCCCAGTCGAGCTTGCCGCGTTCGATCAGGGGCAGCAGGTCGCCGCACTCGTTGCGCGCGGTGCCGCGCGAATCGACGACGACTCTGGCGCAACGCGTGATCGCGAGTTCGTCGAGCTCGCGGCGCGTCAGCGCATTGGAGCCGGCCGCGTTGATGTGCTGGCCGGGCTCCAGCCACTCACCGAGCAGGACCGGATTGGCCGCCTTGGTGATGACGTTGATGATATCCACGCCACGCACGGCTTCTGGCGCGCTGGCGACAGCTTCCATCTTGATGCCGAGCCTGGCGCTCATCCTGGTGCAGAAATCACGCGCCTTTTCGGATTTTCGGCTATAGACTTTGGCGGACGTGATATTGCGCACTGCGCACACGGCTTCGAGCTGACCTACCGCCTGCTTGCCTGCGCCGATCATTCCAACCGCGGCGGCATTTTCGCGTGCCATATATTTAGTGGCGACGCCGCTCGCGGCGCCAGTGCGCATCATGCCGAGGTAGCTCGCCTCTATCATGGCAACGAGATTGCCGTTGTCCGTATCGATCAGATGAACGTGATAGCGCGCGCCTTTGCCCGGATTCGAGTAGTAAATCTTGTAGCCGATCAGTCTCAGCTCGGGCGCGGCAGCCTGCAGGATATTTTGCGTGCCGGCCGGGATGCGCGCACGCATGCGCGGTACGTCGACCGCACGGCCTTCGGCGCGTGCTTTCAGCGCGGCTTCGACAAGCTCGACGGTTTTCGGCATCGTCAGGATTTGCGCGACTTCGGCTTCGTTGATGTATCTAATCATCTAAAACTTTCGGTTGAGCCGCAGACAAACGCAGATAAACGCCAATGAAAATAGGTCGGCACGGACAAAATCAAGTCAAACGGGCAGCGTCAACGTGGCAGCGGTCAACAAGTTTTGCTTTTGACTTTATCTGCGTGTATCCGCTTTTATCGGCGGCTAGTGTTTTTGATTTTTTAATGCCTCGGCACGGATCGCTGAAAGTGTGGTGCGCGGCGATATGGCGTCCTGGTCGACGCGCAGTTCGAGCAGCGCCGCGGTCTTGGCATTCCATGCGCGTTCGAACGCGGCTTCGAAATCCGCGGTTTTTTCCACGACTTCGCCATGCAGCCCGTACGCGCGTGCGAGCGCGGCAAAATCAGGGTTAACGAGGCTGGTGCCGCTGACGCGGCCGGGGTAGTGCTTTTCCTGGTGCATGCGGATAGTGCCGTAAGTGCCGTTGTTGACGACGATGAAAATCACTTTGGCGTTGTATTGCGCGGCAGTCGCGAGTTCCTGGCCGTTCATCAGGAAATCGCCGTCGCCGGCGAACGCAATCACGGGCCGGTCCGGATGCACGAGCTTGGCGGCAACGCCTGCCGGCACGCCATAACCCATGGCGCCGCTGGTCGGTCCGAGCTGGGTGCGAAAGCCGGTGTATTGATAGAAACGGTGCGGCCACAGCGTGAAGTTGCCGGCGCCGTTGGTGAGTATGGATTCGGGCGGCAGGCGTTTCTTCAGGTAGAGAATCACTTCGCTCATGTTGAGGTCGCCCGGCACCTTGACCGGCTTTTGCCAGGCGTCGTATTCGGACCGCGCCGCTTTAGTGCTGTCGGCCCACGGCGCTTTGACAGGCGTCAGTGCGCGTGCTGCCGCGGCGAATTCGGGCATCCCCGAATTCATCAGCAGCTCGCCTTGGTAGACGCGGCCGAGTTCTTCGACGCCGGTGTGCACGTGTATGAATTTCTGTTTCGGCCGCGGAATGTCGACGAGCGTGTAGTTGATCGTCGTCCATTCGCCCAAGCGCGGTCCGATGGCAATCAGCAGGTCGGCATTGCGGATGCGCTGCTCGATCGCGGGATTCATGCCCACCGCAACGTCGCCTACGTAGTTCGGATGGCGATTGTCGAAGAGATCCTGGCAACGGTAGGTGCATGCGACGGGCAATGAGTTGGCTTCGGCGAACGCCTGTATATCTACGCTGGCTTTCCGGTTCCAGCCGCCGCCGCCGACCATGACGAACGGACGCTGCGCCTGCGCCAGCATTTCGCGCAGCTTGTTCATGTCGTCAGCGCCGGGATGTGCGGCGACCCGCTGATAGCGCGCGGTGTCGGCGACCGTCGCGGTGGCGGTCTGCATGTCTTCCGGCAGCGCGAGCACCACCGGCCCCGGACGGCCGGACACGGCAAGGTGGAACGCATGGCTGACCATTTCGGGCACGCGGTCTGCGCGGTCGATCTGCGCGACCCACTTCGCCATCTGGCCGTACATGCGGCGGTAGTCGATTTCCTGGAACGACTCGCGTTCGGTGTATTCGCTGTCGATCTGCCCGATGAACAAGATCAGCGGTGTCGAATCCTGAAACGCGGTGTGGATGCCTATGCTCGCGTTGGTCGCGCCGGGTCCGCGCGTCACGAAGCAGATGCCGGGCCGCCCCGTCAGCTTGCCGTAAGCTTCGGCCATGTTGGCGGCGCCGCCTTCCTGGCGGCAGATGACGAACTTGATCGCGTCGCGCGAATCGTAGAATGCGTCGAGCACCGACAGATAGCTTTCGCCGGGGACACCGAACGCCATGTCGACGCCATGTACTTTGAGCGCGTCGACCACCAGCTGCCCGCCGGTGCGGGTGAGTACAGAATCTGACGGTTTCATGCGGGGCCTCGGAGATTTATTTTATTGACTGCGCTGGGACGTATTGTAGCGTGAGCGGCAAAAGCAGTCCGGGGCCGTCAGCTTAGCGTCGCGTATTTGGATGTGATTATTATTTCACCCGGATATTTAGCCGGCGGCAATTCGTAGCTGCGGTCGCCCCAATTGACGTCGGGCAGCTCGGCGTTGGCAGTCGACTTGACGGGGAAAGGAAAAAATTGCGCAAGCGTCTCGAGCGGCGTCGTCATGTCCGGCACAGCCATTTTGCCGTCGACCTCCAATAGAGCGGGCTTTTTTTCGACGATGAGGTTGAGCTCGTAAGTCTGAAGTATGCGTGCTTTGCGGCAGTCGAACCCGGCGAGTATCAGGTTGTAGCACAGCAGCCCCGCGTTCCAAGACGTCAAATGGCCGTCGATCATCCGTTCGCGCGGATGGCAGGGCACCGTCAGCGCCAGGACTCCGCCGTCGCGAACCGCGGCATAAACCTTTTCGAGGAAAATCCCTACGTTGCGCTGGTGTTCGAGCACGTGCGAGCACCACACGACATCGAACTGGCGGTCCAGCTTCATTTGCGTGAAGTCGCCGATGTAATCCGCATTGCCGGTCAGGTTGATCGAAAAGACGTCCTTGCCGAAATGCCGGAAAAAGCGCGATTGTTCGCCGCCGCCGCTGCCGATGTCGAGCACGGACTGGAAATCGCATTCTTCAACGACGCGCATGATTGCGTGCAAGCCCCATTCCAGATCGAAATGGTGCGGGCCGGAGGCCGGGATCGTGTCGGGTTCCGCTGTCATGACGCGTTGAGTGTATGAATCGAAGAGCGCATTGTAGCGTCTGCAAGGTTGGCGCACACCGCCGCGATATACTGCGACTCTTGCCAGGGAGAGGTGCGATGACGTATCTGAAATGTCGTCTGCGTGCGATGGCCGGCGCAGCGTGCCGCGCCATTCCGGCGCTCGCGGGCGCGCAGCCCTATCCGAGCCAGCCGATCCCCGTGATCAATCCCGCGGCGCCCGGGCGGCAATAGCGAGTAGGCGGACGGAAACATGAATAGCGAAAAATTTATGCTACGCCGCCATGTCATCAAGGCAGGGGTTGCCGCTGCCTCGCTGTTCGTGCCCGCGCCGTGGGCGTGGGTGTGGGCTCAGCAGTCGGACGGAGCGCTGAAGCTCGTGCGTGTGCCGAAGATCGCGCTGGTTATCGGCAATGCGAAGTATCCCCATGCGCCGCTCAGGAACCCGGGCAACGATGCGAAAGGCATCGCGGGTGAATTGCAGAAAATCGGCTTTCAGGTCAATCTCAAGCTCGACGCGCGCAGAAACGAGATGATCGAGGCGATCCGCGCTTTCGGCAGCGAACTCGGCAGGCAAAAGGGCGTGGGCCTGTTCTTTTACGCCGGCCACGGCGCGCAGCTTGCATGGAAGAACTACCTTATTCCGGTCGACGCCGACATCGAAAAGCTGGAAGACATGCAGACAAAGACGGTGGAATTGAATTCACTGATCGAGGGCATCGTCAAGGCGCAAAACCCGATGAACGTGATCATCCTCGATGCCTGCCGCGACAATCCCTTCGGCAACAAGGTGAACACGCAGCAGAAAGGGCTGTCGCAATTCGATGCGCCGCCCGGCTCGCTGCTCGCGTATGCGACTTCGCCGGGCAACACCGCCGCCGATGGCGAGGGAACGAACGGCCTTTACACCGAGAACCTGCTGCGCGAGATCAAAGTGCCTGAAGCCAGAATCGAAGATGTCTTCAAGCGCGTGCGCCTCGCGGTGCGGCGCAAGACCGAAGGTCAGCAGATCCCGTGGGAGAGCACTTCGCTCGAGGAGGACTTCTGGTTCATCCCGCCGAAGGAGATCAAGCGACTGTCCGACGAGGAGGCGGAGCGGCTCTTCAGGGAGGAGCTCGCGCTGTGGGAGAGAATCAAGGCAGCGAAGGAGCCCGCGCCGCTCGAAGACTATCTGCGGCGCTACCCGAGCGGTAAGTTCACCGAGCTGGCGCAACTGCAGCTTGAAACGGTGCTCGCGGCGAAAGGCGAGAAAAAAATCAAGCTTGGGTCTTCCGCCGGCAATCCGTTTACCAAGGGTTCGGCCGTCGCCAATACCGCTTACAAAGTCGGCGACAGTTACACCTTCCGCATTCTCGATCTGAAAACGCGTGCTGAGAAAAGGCAGACGACCGCGACGGTCGAGCGGATCGAGGGGGGCGATGTCGTCTTCAGCAGCGGCCTCGTCACCGATCTGCTCGGCAACAACCTGAAGGCCGACGACGGCCGGCGCTACACGCCAAGGCAGCAGTTCCCGCTCGAATACGCGGTAGGCAGGCAGTGGCACTCGCGCTTCATGTCGACGACCCGCAGGGGCGACGACGAGGGGGTCACCGACACTGATTCGAAAATCGTCGGCCGCGAGCGCATCACAGTGCCGGCGGGCACGTTCGACGCGTTTCGCATTGAGGCCATCGGCAAGACGGTGTTCAAGACCGGGTTCACCGGCACGCGGGTGACGAGATGGGTGGCGCCTGACCAAGTGCGCAGGTCGATCGCTTACGAAGAGGTTCTGACCGCCGGCACGAAGACGTTGATCTCCGAGCGCGGCGAACTTCTCTCGTTCAAGCAGTCGTGATATGCCGCGCCGCCTCCGTTTAGCCGCCGCGATTTGCCTGGCTTGCCTGGCTTGTCTGTGCGGTGCACCGGTCGGGGCCGCCGACGATACACCGGCCGAACTCGTGCTGGTGCGCGCGGGCACGCTGCCGATCATCCTGACCGTACCGCACGGCGGACGTCGCGTTGTGCCCGGCATTGCCGAGCGCAACATAGCGGGCAAGCCCGGCGGCAAGGGCGCGCGCTACGTCAAAGGCGCCGACACCAATACCGACATTCTGGCGCAGCGCATTGCCGACGAGATCGAGCGCATCACCGGCAAGACGCCCTATCTCGTCATCGCTAAATTCCAGCGCAATTATATCGATGCCAACCGTGCGCCCGACGTCGCGATGGATGATCCGGCAGCGCGGCCTTACTACGACCAGTATCACGACACCGTGCGCCGTTTCGTCGACGAGATCCGCGAAAAATATCCTGCAGCGCTGCTGGTCGATGTGCACGGCCAGCGCTTCATGCCAGAGGTGATCATGCGCGGAACCCGCAATGGAAAGTCCGTCACGCGACTGCTGCAGCGCGCCGGCATTGCGTCCGTGACCGGGCCCAACGGCATCTTCGGCCAGCTTGAGGCAAACGGGTTCAGGGTTTTTCCGGATAACAGGGTGCCGCCGACTGGAAGAGCCGAAGACGCCGGTCTCAATGGCGGCCCCACGACTGCGCTCTACGGCAGCGACAATTCCAACGGCATCGATGCAGTGCAGATGGAGTTCGGCACGAAATACCGTGAGAAGGCGACGCTCGACGACAGTGGCCGGAATGCGGGCAAGGCCATCGCCGGTTTTTACGAGGCCTATCTGAAGCAGGGCGAGCGGTAGCCCGCTAACATTCCCTCCCTCGCCGCGCGGGAGAGAGCAGGGAGGGGCGGGCCCTCAAGCGCGTTCGGGTGCTGCAGCTCCGGCGTCTATCATCAGCGCATCGTTGAAGCGGTTGAAGAAGCCGCACAACGCGATGCGCAATGTGAGCTCGACGATCTGCGCTTCGGTGAAATGCGCGCGCAGCCGCTCAAACAGGCTGTCCCGAATGCGCTGCGAGGCGTTGGTGACCTGAATAGCATATTCCACGATAAGTTTGTCGACGTCATCGAATTCAGGGTGATTTTCGTAGTCGAGCACCCGCTCGACGCCATCCGGTGACAGGCCTTCTATCGTCAGCAGCGGCTTGTGATGCGCGACGCAGTAATGGCATTCGTTCAGTTTCGATACTGCGACGATCGCGAGCTCGATATAGCGGAACGGCACGTTCTTCTGCGCGCGCAGCTCGAGCAGCATGCCCATCAGATGTTTGACCGACGCCGGCACGTGCGCAAACACCCCGACTTGATCGCGGAAGGGGCCGTAACCGTTCGCGAATTTTTCGTAGACACCGCGCACGTCGGCGGGGACTTTGTCGGGTGGAACGTCGCTGACGCGTGCCATGACGGTCTATGCTGTTTGCTTACCGGCGAGCCATTCGGCGTAGACCTCGTCATTGTGCTCGCCGAGTTCCGGCGGATGCCGGTAGACCTCGAATTCGTAGCCCGAAATTTTCATCGGGAACGCGACGGTTTTGGTTTTTTTGCCGTTGGGCAGCGTCATGTCGCGCACGAGATTGTTGAATTGCACGTGCGGGTCGTTGAGGATTTCCGGATAGGTATTGATCGGCGCGCACGGCACGCCGCGCTTGTCGAAATCCGCGAGCCACTGGGCTTTGGTGCGCATCGAGAATACCGGCTGCAACAGCGCTTCGAGCGCTTTCTGGTTTTTGGCGCGCAGCGTATTAGTGGCAAAGCGCTGGTCCAATGCAAGTTGCGGCATGCCGACGGTTTCGCAGACGCCCAGCCACAGCTTGTCGTTGCCGGCGGCGATCATGAAGGGCGCATCGCTTGCCTGAAACCCCTGATAAGGCGCGGAGCGCGGGTGCGCGGAGCCCAGCCGCCGGGGCGTCCTGCCCGTGCCGAAGTATTCGCTCGTCTGCAGCGCGGCGATGCCTAGCAGTCCGCCCAGCATCGAGCAATCGATGAAGGCGCCGCGACCGGTTGCACGCGCCTGCAGTATCGCCGCCGTGACGCAAAGCGCGCCGTACAGTCCAGCGCCGAAGTCGCCGACCGGCACGCCGCTTTTGACCGGCGGCCCGTTCGCCTCTCCGGTCACGCTCATGAGGCCGCTCATACCTTGCATGGTGGCGTCGAACGCGCCTTTGGATGCGTAAGGCCCGGCATGGCCGTAGCCGTTGATCGAGCAATACACGAGTTTCGGCGATGCCGCGCTCAGCGCCTCATAGCCGAGCCCGAGACGGGCGAGCACGCCCGGCCGGAAGTTTTCGATGATGGCATCTGCCGTCGCGCATAGTTCTTTAAGCCGTGCGACTTGAGCCGCGTCTTTGAGGTCGACGGCGATGCTGCGTTTGTTGCGATTGACCGATGCGAAGTTCTCGCTGTAGTCCTCGCCGAGGTCGCCGGCGCTCATCGGCGGCCAGCGCCGCATGTCGTCGCCGCCGTCGGGTTTCTCGACTTTGACGACGTCGGCGCCGAGGTCGGCGAGCAACGAGCCCGCGAACGGGCCGGCGGCGATCTGGCCGAATTCGAGAATTTTCAAGCCGGCCAGTGGGCCGCGCGTGGCAGGTGCACTCATGGGGGAATTTCGTTGCGGCAGAAAGGTCCATATTCTAAGCTGCGCCGCGCCGGACGGTCATTACGTATCCTTATGGGGCGAATAACCAATTTCGTTCGCGGCGTGCGCGCCCAAGGAGTATTGTCGGGGCAGCGTCATCCGCATCGGAGGAGTTACATGATAGCCAACAGTTTCGTCACCAACGCGTGGTACGTCGCCGGCATGTCACCCGAATTCGCGACCAACAAGCTGCACGGCATGGTGATCGCGAAGAAGCCCATCGTCATCTGGCGAACGGGCGAGGGCAAAGTAGTCGCATTCGACGACCGCTGCGTGCACAAACGCATGCCGCTGTCGTGCGGCCGGCTGATGGAAAACGGCACGCTCGAATGCGCGTACCACGGTTTCACTTATGACGGCAATGGCCAGTGCGTGAAGACGCCATCGCAGCCGAACCAGCCGATTCCCACGCGGGCGAAGCTGAAGCCGTTTCCAGTTATCGAGCAGGAAGGCATGGTGTGGGTATGGGCCGGCGACCCCGACAAGATGGGCAAGGCGCGTCCGCCGCGCACGGTCGAGCTGACGAGCGGCGAATGGGAAACTTTCGCGTGCGAGCCGATGAGCCTCGCGTGCAACTACCGCCTGCTGATCGAGAACCTGCTCGACGTCACGCATTTCTACCCGCTGCACGACGGCAACATCGGCGACCTGACCGCGAGTTCGATCCCGATCGAATTCGTCGAGCAGGAGGTCGAAGGCAATCCGTCGGTGATGACGATACGCGAAGTGCAGAATTACAAGCATCCGCCGTTCCTCGTCGACTGGTTCGGCTACGAAACGGTCGATCGCCATCACACGCATTGCATGTCGAACCCGGGGCTTACGCGCGTGCGCTTGCGCTGCGCGCCGCCGGGCGGGCTTGGCACCAAAGCCGAGCGCGGCTACATCCTGCACCACACCCACACGCCGGTCGATGAGACCCACCATGTCTGGCGCTGGATAGTCAGCGTGCCGAAAGGGCAGCGCGCGCTGGACGGCAAGACGCCGTCTATCGATCGTATCAAGGCGATGTTTCCCGGCGTGGTCGACCAGGACCGCTGGGCGCTCGAGCGCCAGCAGGAGATGTTCAATCTGCCGGACGACGGCTATCAGGAAGTGCATCTGCGCGCGGACAAGTCGATATTGATCCTGCGCAAAATCCTCGAGTCGCTCGAGAAGGGCGTCAGCAAGGATCCGAACAAATCCTGGCTCGCCGCTTAAGCGACCTCCGTGGTGCGCGCGTGCACCATGCGGGTGCGATATGGGCGGTTCGCGCGGCGTCGCGCCCCTGCTAAGCAATTGATCTTCAGTCAACATTCCGCGGCTCGTTAGCGGTACAGGACTTGCTTCGTCTCCCGCGTTCAATTGCATTGCGGGACGACGAAATGCAGCAAGAAAATCCGGCAGCGATGCTTACGCATCGCATTGATAGCAAGCAGGCGTGGGTCAAGACGACCCTGGCAGCGAGCGATTGGCTGTTTACACTCGATGCCGCATGCTGGCGCGAGCTCGAAATTGCGATCGAAGACCTGCGCGCGAATCCGTTGCCGCTACTGCTGCTCACGCCCGATATGTTCGAGCTTCCGGCCTGCAGCGCGCTCGCTGCCCGGGTGCGCGCTGCAACCAGGGAAGGCGTCTCATTCGCGGTGATCGATCGCATTCCGCTCGACGGATTGACGGAGTACGAGGCGAAAGTACTGTACTGGCTGTTTTCGTCGATGATCGCGCGGCCGGTTGCGCAAAAGCTCGACGGCACCATGGTCTACGACGTGCACGATACCGGCATGCAGGCGCTGCCGGGCTCGGGCGTGCGTCCGGACAAAACGAACGTCGATCTCACGTTTCACAACGACAACGCGTACAACAGGACGATGCCGGAAATCGTCGGGCTTTTCTGTCTGCGGCAGGCGCAGGCCGGCGGCTTGAGCCGCGCGATCAGTTTTCAGACCGCCCACAACTGCCTGCTCGCCGACTATCCGGATTTGCTGCCGCGGTTTTACCAGCCGTTTCCGTTCGACCGCCAGAAGGAGCATTTTCCCGGCGAGGATCCGATATTCTCGGCGCCGCTTTTCGAGTACGACGGGCGCTTGCGCGCGCGCCTCGCGCCCTACCAGGTAAAAAATGCATTTGCGATGCGCGGTGAGCCGGTCGATACGCAAACCGCGGAGGCCACCGCGGCGCTCGACGAGATATTTTCGCGTGACGAACTGATAGCCGAGCACTATATGCAGCCCGGCCAGATCCAGTACGTGAACAATCGCGAGATCGGCCACAGCCGCACCGCATTTACCGATCATGCGGCGCCGGAATTGCGCCGCTATCTCGTGCGCATGTGGCTGCGCGACGCGGGGCATCGCGGTTATCGGGGTTGATTTTTTTTGCGCCGCAAAAATATCCGCATCGGCGCATCACGGGCGGCGTTTGCCGGTAACGCGCGTGGATGTTAGATTGAGCCTGAGTTCGCCATCTGTCCCCGCACCGCTCACCAGCCCCGATGGAAATTTATCAGATACGCACGTTCGTAACCGTTGCCGAACATGGCAACCTGACCAAGGCCGCGCTGCTGCTGCACGTTACGCAACCGGCGGTCAGCGGCCATCTCAAATCGCTTGAAGAAGCGCTCAATCTCAAGCTCTTCGAGCGCAGCGCAAGCGGCGTCACCTTAACCAAAGCAGGGCAGGCGCTGCTGCCGAAAGCGAAAGCGATTCTGGCGGTGGCCGGCGACTTTCGCAATCTTGCGCAGGGCCTGCAGGGCCAGCTCGCCGGCAAGGCGCGCGTCGGCACTATCCTCGATCCGTCTTTTATCCGGCTCGGCCGGTTCATGAGCGCAGTGCTCGACCGCTACCCCTGGCTTGACATCCAACTGCAGCACGGTATCTCGACGTGGGCGCTGGAAAACGTGAACAACGCAGGTCTCGACGCGGCGTTTTGCATGGGGCGCGTGACGTCGCCGCAAGTGCAGGCGGTGCAGCTGACCGAGATGGCTTATCGCGTCGTCGCGCCGCCGGCATGGAAGAAAAAAATCGAGCACGCCGGCTGGGCCGACATAGCGGCGCTGCCGTGGATACGCGCGCCCAAAATGTCGCCGCACCTGCAAATGGTGGGCGAGATGTTCGCGCCGCACAAGCTGGAGCCGTTCAAGGTAGTCGAAGCCGATCAGGAGCAGACGATCCGCACCTTGATTACAGCCGGCGTGGGATTGGGACTCATGCGCGAAGACCTCGCGTTCGCCGCGCAAAGCGCGGGCGAAGTTTGCGTATGGCTCACCGCGCGGCCGTCGACCGCGCTATCGTTCATCTATCTGCGCGAACGCGCGAGCGATCCGGTGATTGCCGCGATGGAAAGCGTGGTGCGCACGATCTGGCTGGATGCCGGCGCACAGGAGAGCGCGGGAGCCGCATGATACTTTCTACGCTCGATAAACCATCGCAATGACAGGCATCATGAAAAGTTTTCCCCACCGCCCGCGTTATTGCGGTTAAGCTCAAAATCATTCCTATAACGAAGCAAATTACGGATAGACGCTGTAGTGCGGCGCCCTCACTTTGCAGATCCGGAACCGCGAAGATTTCTCGTTTATGCTGAGTGCGCACAACGTTTCGAAATCGTTCGGCGGATTTCAGGCCCTCAACGGCTGCAGCATCGAAATCGGCGCGCAAAGCATCACCGGCATCATCGGCCCCAATGGCGCCGGCAAATCCACTCTCTTTAATATTTTCGGCGGCCTCTTCCCGCCGGATGCAGGCACGCTCACGTTCGACGGGCAAGACATTGGCGGGCGGCGCGCCGACGAGCTCGCGCGTCTGGGCCTGGTGCGCACATTTCAAATTTCCCGCGAGCTCGGCGAGCTTACGGTGCTGGAGAACATGCTGCTGGCGAGCCCCGCGCAGGCGGGTGAAATCGTCTGGCGCAATTTCCTGTTGCACGCGCGCGTCCGCGCCGAGCAGGAGTCGGCAATCGGGCGGGCGCGCGGTCTGCTCGAGCAAGTCAACCTGTGGGCGCTCGCCAACGAGCCCGCGCGCAATCTCTCCGGTGGTCAGAAAAAGCTGCTCGAAATTTCACGGGCGTTGATGCTCGATCCCAAACTCATTCTGCTCGACGAGCCGACTGCCGGCGTCAGTCCGCTGATGAGCAAGACGCTTGGCGAAGTGATTACCAGATTGCGCGGGGGCGGCCTGACGCTCGTCATCATCGAACACGATATGGACGTGATCGCCGAACTGTGCAGCCCGATTTATGTGCTTGCCGAGGGGCGCACGCTGATGTGCGGCACCTACAACGAAGTCGTGTCCAACCGCGAAGTGATGCACGCCTATCTGGGGAAAGTCGCCTGATGGCCGGCATCCTGACTATCAACGGCCTGCACGCGGGTTACGGCGCGGGCGACATTCTCAAGGGAATAGAGGCCGAGTTGCCCGAAGGTCAGATCATTACGGTGATAGGACCCAATGGCTCGGGCAAGTCGACGCTGATCAAGACGCTGGCGGGACTTCTGCCGGCGCGCCAGGGAGAGATCGTGCTGGCCGGCGCGCGAGTGAACGATATGAGCGCGCCTCAACGCGTGCGCGCCGGCATGTCGTACGTGCCGCAGGAATACAACGTATTCCGCAATCTGACCGTGCTCGAAAATCTGCAGATCGCGCGCGAGTTCATGAGCGGCGGGCGTGCGCCGAAAAAGAACGGCAAAGTCATCGATGACGAGCTGCTAGCGCTGTTTCCCGAGCTGCCGGGAAAATTCCGCGCGCTCGCGGGCAATCTGTCTGGCGGCCAGCGCCAGATGCTGGCATTTGCCTGTGCGCTGACCGTGCAGCCCAAGGTGCTGATGCTCGACGAGCCGTCGGCCGGTTTGTCGCCGAAATACATGGCGGACATATTCGCCACGGTGCAGCAGGTCAACGCGCGCGGCGTGTCGATATTCATGATCGAGCAGAATGCAACGGAAGCGCTGCGCATATCGAACATCTGTCTCGTCATGGCAAACGGCCGCGTGCGCCATTGTGCGCCTGCCAGCGACGTGCTCGGCATGGAGGATCTGCACAGCCTGTATCTCGGCGATGCAAGAGAGTCCGCGGCGGTCGCCTGATGCTGCAGACCGCATTCAACGGTTTTGTCACCGGCATCATCGTGACGCTCCCCGCGCTCGCGATCACGCTGCTCTTCGGCGTGCTCAAGTTTCCCAATTTCGCGGTTGGCGCAATGATGACGCTCGCCGCCTATATCGTCTTCGCATTGAATGTTCAACTGGGCTGGCCGTTGCTGGTGGCGACGGCTGTCGCCGCGGTGATGTTCGGCGGGCTGCTGATCGTGGTCGACCACCTGACATTCAAGCCGCTGCGCGAGCGCGGATCGATCACGCTGATGGTCGCCTCGCTGGGCCTGGGTTTCGTGCTGGAGAACATCGCACGCCTCGCGTATGGCAACACGGCGCGCAGCTTCTCGATCGAACTCGCGCGCCCGTTTCGTTTTCTCGACATCCGCATGAACCGCGAGCAGATGATCATCATCGGCGTGTCAACGCTTGCCATGATCGCGATGTACGTGCTGCTCACGCGCATGCCCATCGGCCGCGCGATGCGCGCGGTGTCGGACAATCCGGCGCTGGCGCTGGTGCGCGGCATCGAGAGCCCGCGCATCATCCGCTGGACCTGGTTTATCGCCGGCATGCTGCTCGCGGTCGGCGGCGTGCTGATCGGCATGGACCGCGCGCTGGAACCCCCGATGGGGTCTAGTTATCTCATCGCGGTATTCGCCGCTGCCATCCTGGGCGGGCTCGGCAGTCCGCTGGGCGCATTCGTCGGCGCGCTGATTATCGGCATCGTCAGTGAACTGTCGACGCTGGTGATTCCGCCGAACTACCGGATCGGGATTCCGCTGTGCGTGATCGCGCTCATCCTGGTTTTCCGGCCGCAAGGTTTGTTCGGTCAGCCCTACATACGAAAATGAGTCGCAAATGATAATGCGCTTTTCTTCGGAACACAGTGACGTTAGCGCCCTTTCCCCCGTCAAGGGGGAGGGAACAGGTTGGAGCGAGATCGGAAAAATAGTCCGCCGATGATTTCATTTCTGATTCTTATTTCGATAGTTGTCTGCTTCTCGGCGATCCTCGCGCTCGCGCTGAATTTTCAGTGGGGCCTTGGGGGCATGGTGAATTTCGGGCTCGCCGGGCTTTATGCGCTGGGCGCCTACGCTTGCGCGCTTTTCATGCTAAAGGCCGGCGCGAATACGTTCTTCGCGACGGTCGGCGCGATGATGGTGGTTGCGGCGGTGTGCGGTGCCGTCGCTTTCGTCACTTTGCGCGTCGCGGAAGAGGACTACTTCGCGATCGTCACACTGGGCGTCGGCGAGATGCTGCGCCTGGTCGCCCTGAATGAAGACTGGCTGACCAAGGGCGCGCTGGGCCTGACCGGTATTCCGCGGCCGCTCGGCGACGTGGTGCCGCCGGAGTACTACCAGTATTTCCTGCTGGGCCTTTCAGTGGCGCTGTTGCTCGGCACGCTGTGGATCCTGAATACGCTCGCGCGCTCACCGTTCGGCCGCATCATGCGCGCGGTGCGCGAGGATGACGTCGTGGCGGCCACGCTCGGCAAACACGTGCTGTGGGCGCGGGTGCGCATCTTCGCAATCGGCGGCGCATTCATCGGGCTTGCCGGCTCGCTGCACGCGTTTTATTACCAGTACATCGATCCCACGCAGTTCTCGAATATCGTGATTGCCTACGCGTTCATGGCAGTGATCGCCGGCGGGCGCGGCGCGCATCGCGGCACCATCCTGGGCGCGGCGGTCGTCATGCTCCTGCTCGAAGGGTCGCGCTTCGTGAAGGACCTGATTCCGGGCATCGGTTCGGACCAGCTCGCGGCGATCCGCATCATCATCATCGGCGCAGGGCTCATCATGCTGCTCATCTACAAGCCGCAGGGGTTCCTGCGCGAGTACCGGTTGCAGGTCGATTTGAAGTAGTATTTATCGTCGCGGATTAGCTCAGCCACCAGGAGAGGTCACATGAATAAATTTACCCGCCGTAAGGTTCTTAAAACGCTGGGCGCCGCCGCGGTCACGCCGCTCGCGGCGCCTTTTCTGAATCTCGCGCATGCGCAGGGCGCGACCATACCGATCGGCGTCGCGCTGCCCATGACCGGCAACGCCGGTGCGTACGGGCCCGACATGGCCGAAGCCGCCAAGCGCACGGTGGCGAAAATCAACAGCGGCGGCGGCATCCTCGGCGGGCGCAAGCTCGAGCTCTTTATCGAAGACTCTGAATCAAGCGCGTCGGTCGCGGCCAACCTGTCGCAGAAATTCATCAACGTGCACAAATGCCAGTCGCTCGTCGGCTACTGGGGCACGCCCGAAGGCATGTCGTCGCGGCCGATCGCGATTCAGAACAAAGCAGTGCTGATGGTGTCCTCCGCCGCCAACGCCATTACTGAAGGCGACACCCAAGGGTATGTATGGCGCTTCCAGATGAAAGCGACCGACTGGGGCATCGTCATCGGCCGCGCGGTGCAGCGCCTGGGCTATAAAAGCATCGGCATCATGGGCCTGCAAAACGCGTTCGTGCTGCCGATCATGAAAGGCGTCGAGGAAAGCGTGAAAGCGGCTGGTCGCACGGTGACCGATTCGCTGATCTACAACCCCGAGCAGCCGTCGTACCGCGCGGAAGTCGAGCGCATATTCGGCAAGAAGCCGGAGGCCGTGTGCTGCTTCGGTCTTTTGCCGGACTTCGTATCGATCATGAAGGAAGTCTACCGCGGCGGCTTCGAAAGCAAGGTCGTTGCACTGTCCATCATGGCGGACGCCGAAGGCAAGTTCGTCGAAGCCGTCGGCGCGCAGGTAGCCGATGGCATCCGCCACTTTCAGCCGATGCCGGACACCAGTGCCGCTGCTTACAAGAAGTTCACGAAGCTGATGGGTGCGCCCGAAGACAAACTGTTCCTGTTCCCGCCGAACACTCACGACCAGATCGCGGTCACCGCGATGGCTATGGAAAAGGCGAAGAGCCCGATCGCGGCCGACTGGTCGAAGCAGATCATGACGGTATGCAACGGGCCCGGCGAAAACGTCGACGACGTAGTCGATGCGCTGAAAATCATCCGCGCGGGCAAGGCCATCAACTTCAGCGGCGCCGGCTCGACCTGCGACTTCACGCCGAACGGCGATCAGCTCGGCCGCGGCATGGGCCAGTGGATCATCAAGGGCGGCAAAAGCGTATTCGTCGAATACGCGAAGCCGTAGATGCGCGACCGCCCGCCGCCCATGATGCGGGCCGGCGAGTTCGCAGCGTCAGGGAAGCCCATGGCCCATGTCAAATCTCTCGCCGCGGTGGTCGTTCTCGCGGTATTGAGCAATGCGCCGGCGTTCGGCCAGAGCGCCGCGCGCAATTATCCCGACCGGCCGATCCGTATCATCGTGACGTTTCCGCCCGGTGGGCCCACCGATATCATCGCGCGCTCGGTGGGACAGAAGCTCGCCGAAGCGTGGGGCCAGCCCGTGGTGATCGACAACCGCGCTGGTGCGGGCGGCAATATTGGTACCGACCTGGCGGCGAAGTCCGCGCCTGACGGCTACACGTTGTTGCTGTCCAACTTCGGACCGCTCGCGATCAGCCCGTTCGTTTTTTCCAGGCTGCCGTACGACCCGGTAAAAGATCTGACGCCGATCACGCTTGCTGCGACCGCTTGGTTTTTCATCGTCGCCAATCCCGCGGTGCCGGCGGCGACATTGAAGGAACTGATAGCACTGGCTAAGGCCAAGCCCGGCCAGCTTGCATTTTCCTCCGCGGGCAACGCGAGCCCGAGTCACCTGGCGGGAGCGCTATTTCAGTCGAGCGCCGGCATCAAGCTGATTCATGTTCCATACAAAGGCGGCGCGCCATCGGTAGGCGCAGTGATCGGCGGCGAAACGCAGATCGCGATCGAGAGCCCGCCGCCTATCGTGCCGCAGGTTAAAGCGGGTAAGCTGCGCGGGCTGGCTGCGGCGCGCGCCAACCGCTCGCCTTTGCTGCCCGACGTGCCGACCGCCGCGGAAGCGGGACTGGCCGGATTCGAAGTTGGCTCATGGTATGGCTTCCACGCTCCGGCCGGTACGCCGAAAGCCGTCATCGACAAGCTGCACGCAGCTATGGTCAAGGCAATGAACACGCCCGAATTGCGCGAGCGATTCGCGAGCGTCGGCGCCGAAACGATCGCGAACACGCCGGCGCAGTACGGCGCGTTCGTCGAAGCGGAATTGAAGAAGTGGGGCGCGGTCATCAAAGCGGCCGGCGTCAAAGCCGACTGAAAGTCTCGCGCCGTACCCATCGCAAGGCCAACTGGAGATAAACGAAGTGTCCGATCGTAATCGCCCGCAATACCTGCATACCCTGGCCGCATTCACCGCTGGCACGCGGCTGGACGGCATCAGCGAGGCAGCGAGAACCCGTGCGCGCTGGGTGATCGCTGACTCGATTCCCGTCATCGCCGCCGGCATGCAGGAAACGGAAATGAAATCATTCGTCGCGCGTCAACTGGCAGACGCGGGCGCCGGTACTGCTTGGGTGATCGGCACCGGCAAGCGCACCGGGGTGCTCGACGCCGCGTTGCTCAACGGCACGGCAGGCACCTGGCTCGAACTCGACGAGGGCAATCTTTTCGCGAAGGGTCATCCGGGCATTCAGGTGGTGCCCGCGGCAGTCGCGCTGGCGCAAGCGACCGGGGCGAGCGGCGCCGACTTGCTGCGGGCAGTTGCTTTGGGTTATGAGATTTCAGCGCGCATTACACGGTCGGCCCAGACGCGCCTGGCATTTCATCCGCATGGGACGTACGGCGTCATTGGCGCGGGAATAGCGGCCGGCGTATTGAAACGCTTCAACGCAGCGCAGATGCTCGAACTCATCAATTGCGCTGCAACGATGGGGATGGCGACGAGCCGCCAGACGCTGCTCGATGGCGCGACGGTACGCAATATTTTCACCGGCCATTCGGGTTACATGGGGCTCACGGCGGCGCGTCTGGTCGAGTGCGGGTTTACCGGCGAGATAGACAGCGTCGGCAATGTGTGGGGCAAGGGTGTCTATTCCGACCACTTCGATAGTGAAGCCACGGTTGCCGGGCTCGGTGAAGAATGGCTGATCACGCAGAGCTATTTCAAGCTGCACCCGATCGGGCGTTACGGCCATTCCGCGGTCGATGCACTGGAAGACCTGCTCGCGAAAGTGTCCGGCGGCCGCCTTCCGACTGACGCCATCGAACGCATCGAGGTGCGTGCTTATATGCTTGCAGCGAGCCTGTCGGGTAAAAATATCGTGTCGAGTTTCGGCGCGCGCTTTTCCGTGCCGTTTGCGCTGGCGAGCATCCTGCATCACCGACGCTCCGGGCTGAAGAGCTTCGACGAAGCGGCAGTCGCCAATCCCGTGGTGCAGGCGCTCGTGCAGCGCGTCGATCTGCAGGAAGACAAATCCTTCACGGCGCGCTTCCCCGCGGAGCAGCCGGTCACCGTGCGTATCGTGATGCGCGACGGCAAGCGCTATGAGGGACAGTGCGTTATTACGAAGGGCGAAGCCGCAAAACCGCATACGCATGCCGAGTTGACCGGCAAGTTCTTCGAGCTTGGCGAGCCCGTGTGGGGCAAGCCCGTAACGCAAAAGTTATACGAAGGGTTGATGAAGCTTGAGGAAATCCCGGACTTCGGCGCATTCGCCGGCGCACTTGCACTCTAGCGGGCGCGGCAGATCCCGATGACGGTATTGGTGACCGGCGGCGCCGGCTATGTGGGTATGAACGTTGTCGAGGCGCTGGTTGCGCGCGAGACAGAGGTAACCGTGCTCGAAGCCGGCGCATTGCCGTCGGTCGTCGCGACCGCGCTTGCTGCTCACGGCGCTCTGGTAGAACTTGTGAACGCAGATGTCCGCGACGCGGCGGCGGTGGACGCGTTGTTCGCGCGGCGCCGCATAGACGGCGTCATCCATTGTGCCGCGGTTACCGCGGGCGCCGAGCGCGAAGCGACTGACCCTGCGTCGAGCATAGACGTCAACCAGCGCGGCACGCTTAACGTCCTCACCGCCGCGCGCAAACACGGCGTGCGGCGTTTCGTTTACACGAGTTCAGCCGCGGTTTACGGCGAATCGCTGTACCGCCTGCAACGTATCTATGAAGACAGTTCTCCGGTGCTGCCGGTTTCGCTATACGGCATCACGAAATATGCAGCCGAGCGCATGTGCGTGAGGCTGCGCGATTTGTGGCAATTCGATGCCGTCTGCGCACGCCTCGGTACGCTCGTCGGTCCATGGGAACGCAAGACCGGCGTGCGCGACAATTTCGGCACGCATTCTCAGCTCGCACGCTGCGCGGTGGATGGTACCGAGGCCGTGTTGCCGCAGCATGCAGTGCGTCGCGACTGGGTGTACAGCCGCGACGTGGCGGCAGGGCTCGTCATGCTGCTCGATGCGAAATCCACGCGCCATGCGGTTTATAACCTCAGCGCAGGCGGCGAGTGGGGTGGTGTCGGCGGATGGTGCGTGCGCCTGAAGGCAGACTATCCGCGTTTTGAATATCGTACTGCCGCCGCAGATGAAGCACCTAATATCGGTTATACAGACCGCGACCGCTGCCCGCTCGATATCGGGCGCATAGTCGTCGAATTCGGTTTCAAGCCGCGATCTACCGCGGCGGCTTATGACGGCTATCTGGATTGGATGCGGTGCAATCCGGCCGCAATAGGCTGATACCCGCGGTCAGCGAAAGTTGAACCAGCCGTGCCTACTACGCTCGACTCGCGCGACGAGTTCGGCGAGCGGCGCATCGTTCAGGAGGCGCACGGATTTCTCCTTGGCATACGTGCGCGCATTGGCGGTGAAATCGCCGGCGGCCACGTAAATGCAGTCGGCGGCGTCCAGCGCATCTTTCGCCTCGCGCAGTTCGCGCAGCGGGCCGATGCCGGTTTGTGCGGCTTTCCAGCGCTTGCAGCTCACGATAGCGATGCGGCCGTTCTTTTCGATCTTCAGATCGACCGCGCCTTTGAAGACTTCGGTTACCGCATAGCCGTCGCGCCGGTAGGCCTCGCTGATGACCGCGGAGAAATTCTCCCACGACATGCCGCGTATCTTGCCAAGGAGCTCCGTCGCGTTAGCTGCGCCTGGCGTGCGCAGCTGGCGCCAGGCGGCGTAGCACGCGATACCGAGGAACGGCAGTGCCACGGCCGCGGCAAGCACCTCGGGCAGGAATAACCGCACGACCGCGAAGAGGCCCGCGCCGACGGCGACGCTGACCCACCACGGCAGGCGCGACAGTACGTCGAAGAGCGAGTCCTTGCGTGCCATATTAAAATAGGCGCCGATAAAAATGGAATCCCGGATTATATGAGCGACGCCGCTGCACCGCCATTGAAAGGTATCAAAGTCGTCGAGCTCGGCACGCTCATCGCCGGCCCGTTTTGCAGCCGCATCCTGGCTGAATTCGGCGCCGAGGTCGTCAAGATCGAAGCGCCTGACGGCGGCGACCAGCTGCGGCAGTGGCGCAAGATGTATGAAGGCACCTCGCTCTGGTGGTACGTGCAGGCGCGCAACAAAAAGTCGGTGACCGTCAACATGCGTGTTGCAGAGGGGCAGGCGATCGTTCGCAAGCTATGCGCAGATGCCGACATCGTCATCGAAAACTTCCGGCCCGGCGCGCTCGAGAAATGGAACCTCGGGTTTGACGTGCTCGAGAAAATCAATCCGCGCCTGATCATGGTGCGCCTCTCGGGCTACGGCCAGACCGGCCCGTACCGCAACCGGCCGGGTTTCGGCGTGATCGGCGAGGCGATGGGCGGCATGCGTCACGTGACGGGGTACGCCGACCGGCCGCCCGTGCGGCTGGGGATCTCGATCGGCGACTCCATCGCGGCACTCTATGGTGTGATCGGCGCGATGATGGCGCTCCACCACCGCAATGTGAACGGCGGCCGCGGGCAGGTTGTGGATGTCGCCTTGTACGAGGCTGTATTCAGCATGATGGAAAGTATGGTCCCGGAATTCGACGTGCTGGGCTTCATCCGCGAGCGCGCCGGCAATGCGCTGCCCGGCATCGTGCCGTCGAACACTTATCCGACCAGCGACGGCAAGTTTGTCATCGTCGGCGCCAACAACGACGCGATATTCAAGCGCATGATGACTGCCATCGGGCGTGCCGAACTTGGCGACGACGCATCGCTCGCCACCAACGCTGGTCGCGTGCCGCGCACCGCGGAACTCGACGGCGCCATCGCTGACTGGACGCGCCGCCACGATCTCGACCATGTGCTCGCCGCTCTGGAGAAGGCGCAAGTGCCGTCCGGCAAAGTCTTCGACGCCGCGGATATCTTGAAAGATGCGCACTACATAGCGCGCGGCATGCTTGAGCAGCATCAACTGCCCGACGGCAAGCCCGTCAAACTGCCGGGCATCGTGCCGAAATTGTCGCAGACGCCGGGCGCAACCAAATGGCTGGGGCCGAAACTGGGAGAGCACAATGCAGAGGTGCTGAACGGATTGGGCTACGACGATGCAGCGCAGCGGGCGTTCAAGGCGCGCGGAGTTATCTAAACCCTTACTCCCCAAGCTTTGCGCAGCGCTTGTCAGATACAAGGAAATTCCTTACCATAAGGATATTCCTTACACTACTTGCATCGAGGTCATTATGATCACCAGCAAACTTACGACCAAGGCGCAGACCACGATTCCGCAGCCGGTCCGCGTCGCTTTGCGCCTGCAGCCAGGCGATGAGTTGATTTACGAATTGGACGATCAGCGTGTGATCCTGACCAAAGCCAGTCGCGGCGGCAAGACCGACGACCCGTTCCGCACGTTCCACGAATGGAGCTCCGAAGCAGACGCCAAGGCCTATGGCAAGCTTTAAGCAAGGCGACGTCATCAAGGTGCCGTTTCCCTACACCGATCGCCCGACACGGCAGTCGCGGCCGGCGCTAGTCGTGTCAACGGGCGGCATCGAGGAGGCGCACGGACTGTTGTGGGTCGTCATGATAACCAGCGCGGGAAACCGGGGTTGGCCCGGCGACGTGCCAGTGACAAATCTTGCGGTCGCCGGTCTGCCAGTGCCGTCCGTAATTCGGACCGCGAAAATCGCCACCATCGAAGCCTCCGATGCCGCGCGATTGGGCAAGATACCTCCCGCGCTATTCAGGCAAGTTGCGATACGGCTGGAGCAGGTGCTGGGATTTGCGCCCGGCAGGTAACCCAAAAGTTGTTTACGGGGACGCGTTTCAGCAGCCGTAGCCGCGGTCGTAATGCAATCGACCCCGGGCTGCTGGTAGTTCGGATATGCATGCTCCAAATGTGAATATTCAACAAATCCGCGTGCGATGGTGCATGGCGTCGAATTAATGCGCAGGTTACATTGGCTTGACGTTCGCGGAGTGATGGAGCAGATAAATCAAGTAATGCAATTAGCCAAGCCTGACCCGGAGCACTTGATGAATTCATTGGTCATAACAAACATATCTGTCTATAAAGCAATTGCTGATGAAGCGCATCAGAAAATGCACGAATTGATGGATGCTGCCCGCAGGCCTAAGTCGGATGGAAGCGATGGATACATTATTACTTTCGACCGTTCTCAAAATAGCTTCAAACAATCCATGATCGGAATTGTATTCACAGGAATGTGGTTTGAAGCCTTAATGCATCTTCTAATTGTACGCGCCTATGGCGAGCAGAAATTCAAAGAATACGATTTCAGAACTTATGAAGAAAAGCTTCTATTGGTAGGATGTTCCAATCAAGAGATCATCGATCGCGCGACGAGGTTTCGTATGACTAGAAAAGCATTGGTGCATGAGAAAGCACACTTTGATGATGGTGAAATTAAGAGCGCACAAGATGAGGCAGATAACGCCCACGAGCTTCTTGTTGCATTTCACAACCAATTTTCACCGAAAGAGGGCTAACAATCGTTTGAGCGGTTAGCCGCGTGCCATAAGGTATCTATGCGAATATCATCTAACAGGATCCTCGGCGCACTGATTCTTTATCTCGCGGTGTTTGTTTCGATCTCGGCATTCGCTGAAGAGGCGGAGTGGAAAGCATATGTGGATGCGGCAACGTCCGCATATCGCGCAGGTGACTACCGCGCTGCTGCCATGGCCTTTGAATCGGCTCTACGAGAAACGCAGTCGTTCAATGAGAGCGATCCACGCATTTCCAGGACCATGAACGACCTTGCAGTAATTTACCGAGCGCAAGGGCGCTACGCAGAGGCAGAGCCATTGTTCCAGCGCGCATTGGATATCTATGAAAAGACCTTGGGGGCTTGGCACCCGGACGTCGCGACTGCATTGAACAACCTTGCGGCTATATACGAAGCACAGGGACGCTACGCTGAGGCCGAGCCGTTGAACCTGCGCTCGCTAGCGATCCGGGAAAAAGCTTTGGGGCTTGATCACTTAGATGTCGCACACTCTTTAAACAATCTTGCTGGACTTTACCGAGTGCAAGGGCGCTATGTGGAGGCCGAGCTTTTTTACAGGCGCTCACTGACGATCTCAGAAAAAGCGTTGGGGCCGAATCACCTAGATGTCGCAACGGTATTGAACAATCTTGCGGCGCTATACCAATCGCAAGGTCGCTACGCTGAGGCCGAGTCGCTTTATCAGCGTTCGCTGGCGATCCGCGAAAAAGCGCTGGGGCCGGATCACCCGGATGTAGGCACGGCCTTAAACAATCTCGCCGGCTTGTACGAAGCGCAAGGGCGTTATGCTGAGGCTGAGCCCTTGCACCTGCGCGCGCTGAAGCTCTGGGAAAAAGCATTGGGCCCAGAACATCCGAGAGTCGGGTTGTCGTTGAACAATCTTGCGAATCTGTATCAAGTGCAAGGACGTTTTGCTGAGGCCGAGCCAATGTACCGGCGTTCGCTGGGGATCTATGAAAAGGTGTTGGGACCGGAGCACTCGAGTGTAGGGGCGGCATTGAACAATCTTGCCGAACTTTATCGAGCGCAAGGGCGATACACGGAGGCCGAATCTTTGTACCGGCGTTCGCTACCGATCCGCGAGAAGGCGTTGGGACCGGATCATCCAAGCGTTGGGATTTCGTTGAACAGTCTTGCGGTGTTGTACGAAGCGCAAGGGCGCTACGCTGAGGCCGAACCGTTGCACCTGCGCTCGCTGGCGATTCGGGAGAAAGCGCTGGGGCCGAATCACCCGAGTGTAGCAACGGCATTGAACAATCTCGCGGCACTATATGAAGCGCAAGGGCGGTACGCAGAAGCTGAGCCGCTCTACCGGCGCTCAATAACGATCTCAGAAAAAACGCTAGGGGCGGATCACCCGGGTGTCGCGACGGTATTGAACAACCTCGCGGCATTATATGAAGCGCAAAGGCGCTTCGCGGAAGCTGAGCAGTCGTATAGGCGTTCGTTGGAAATTTATGAAAAGGCCCTCGGCCCGAACCACCCGAACGTCGGGATATCATTGAGCAACCTTGCGTTGTTGTACCGATCGCAAGGAAAAGTGGATGAAGCGCTAGAGCTTATGCGACGCGCGAGTTCTTTGCTTACGAAGCGATCTACAGTGGACAGCGGCGCATCCCGTCGCAGCACGCTCGGAGAGCAGAGAACGCACTCCGGCACATTCACGATTCACGTCTCCCTGCTCGCCGCAGTTTCTGAGCGCGGGCCGCCGGCGCGTGCGGAGGCCGCCCGCGAGGGATTTGAAATCGCACAACTCGCGCGAGCGAGTGACACAGCAGAGCAGGTGGCGAAAATGGCGGCGCGTTACGCGGCCGGCAGCGACGCGCTCGCGCAGCTTGCCCGTGCGCGGCAGGACGCAATGGCAAGGTTCGAGCAATTGGACTCTCGAATCGTGCAGGCAGCGGGGCAGCGCGGCAACGAATCGCTAGCGGCGCAATTACGCGCCGAGCAGGTCGAAACAATGAAGACGATTGTCGAATTCGATGCGCGCTTGGAGCGCGAGTATCCGCAGTATGGAGAACTGACCAACCCGAAGCCGCTGGAACTTGCCGCGGCGCAGAAGCTGCTCGCCGAAGACGAAGCGCTTGTGCTGCTTCTTGTCTCGGCAGATGAAAGTTTTTTGTGGGCGCTGCGGCGAAACGATGCGGGGTTCTTCAAGCTCGGCATCAA
>JANYDM010000045.1 GCA_025363575.1 Betaproteobacteria bacterium
TGCCACCTGCAGCCTTCCATGGGCGTCAAAACTTACGCGCCGATGCTGAATAAAACTTCTGCGGCAAGCAACGACGATGTCATGCGCGCCTTCATCGTCAACGGCAGCGACCGCATGCCTGCGTTCAAATACTATCTGAAGCCGGGCGAGATCGATGCGATCGTCGCCTATCTGCGTTCCGTTCCCGCACCGGCCGCCGTTGCCGGTCGCGCATCCAATGACAAGAAGGAGCAACCCGATGATTAACGCGAAAAGTATTTTGACGGCTACCGTCGTTTGCCTCGTGTGCGTGGCGCCACTGCAGGCGGCAGAGCAATTGCTGAGCGGTTCCATCGCGTCGCAGTCCGGGCAAAAGCTGGAAGGCGTAACGGTCTCGGCCAAGCTTGAAGGCTCGACGATCACGACCAGCGTCTACACCGACACCACTGGCGTCTATGTGTTCCCACCGCTGGCCGCCGGCAAGTACCGCGTGTGGGCGCAGGCACTGGGATTCGAAACCAGCAAAGCGGCAGTCGATCTCGGCGCGGCGCGCAAGCAGAACTTCACGCTGCAGGACATCACGGATGCCGAACGCCGCTTCCGTCAGTTGCCGGGCGAGATGATGGTGGCCGCACTGCCCGAAGCGACGGCGGAAGACGCGCACATGAAAAAGATTTTCATGAACAACTGCACCGGCTGCCATTCGACCGGCTACGCGCTGCAGTTCCGCTTCGACGAAGCGGGCTGGAGCAAGATCATCGACTTGATGAAAGTCGTGCCGGTGACCGGCGTCTACCCGGGCCCGACCGCCAAGCCGAGCCAGGTTCTCCAGCACAATCAGAAACAGCTTGCCGCCTATCTCGCGCGTGCGCGCGGGCCGGGAGAATCGTCGATGAAAGTCGCGGCACGCGCTCGCCCCACTGGCGAAGCCGCGCGCGCCGTTTGGACGCTCTACGACTTGCCGCTCAACCCCGACGCCGGAATCGGCAGCAAGTACAACGCCAACGACGGCACCGACTGGACGATGGGCACGACCTCCAAGCTCGGTCAGCTCCCGCACGACGGCGGCATGGGTCTCGATGGCACGCTCTACTTCACGGTGAATAACCCGAACCGCCTCGCGACCATAGGCAAAGTCGATCCTAAAACCGGCGCGCTCAAGTTCATCAAAGCCGACGCAGCTAACGGCCGCGCCGCCAACGCGCACGGCCTTGTGCGCGACAGCGACGGCAATTTCTGGTTCGACGTGAATCCGGGCCGCCGCGCGCTCGGCAAGCTCGACGTCGCAACGGAAGCGATCACGATTTACCAGACGCCGTCCACCATGTCGCCGCTCGGCGGCGCGGTCACCATGGACATCGACGGCAAAGGCAAGATCTGGGCGTCGACGCCGACCGGCGCGGTGCGCTTCGATCCCGCCACGGAGAAGTTCACCGAATTCAAATCGATTATCCCGGCCAAGAACGACAAGGGCTCCGCGCAGACGTACGGCGCCGCCGGCGACCGCGACGGCAACGGCTGGTGGGCGCAGATGGCGCTGGACACCGTCGTCAAAGGCGACGTCGCAACAGGCAAAGCGATCCAGATCAAGCTGCCCGACGTGAAAGTCGAACGCATCTCCGCGGAAGACCGCGGCTTCTACGAAGGTGTCAGCGATCTCGGCTTCAACAATCCGACGCTGTGGTCGCAGGGCCCGCGGCGCATGGGCACCGACAAGAACGCCAACGTGCTGTGGGTGGGCAACTCATGGGGCGCGAGCTTCGCGCGCATCGACACCACCACCATGGAGACGCGCATCATCCCCTTCCCCGACCAGACCATGCAGCCGTATCACATCACGGTCGACAGCAAGCACAACGTGTGGGGCAATCTGTGGACATCGGACCGCATCGTCAAGCTCGATCCGTCGACGAATAAATGGACGATGTTCGATCTGCCGGTGCGCGGCACCGAAATCCGCCATATCTCGCTGCAGGAGGAAGGCGGCAAGCTGAAAGTAGTGATGCCGGTCTACCGCTCGAGCCAGATGGGCGTCATGACCGTGCGCAGCGAAGCGGAGCTCGCCGCGCAAAACGCGCAGGCGCAGTAAACCGGATTGAACCCGGCTGCCGCGTCATTGCACGCGGTAGGCCGGGTCTTCCGTCGCCGTGCGGCGTGTCGCCATGCGCGCGATGGCCTGCTCGACAGTCGCGCGCTTCAGGTGCGGCGCGAACATCTCGATAAACGCATACATATAGCCGCGCAGGTAGTGGTTGCGGCGGATGCCTATCTGTATCGTGTTCGGCTCGAACAGGTGACGCGCGTCGATGGCGCGCAGATGCTTGTCGCGCGCGCGGTCGTATGCGATGTCGGGTACGATCGCGATGCCGAGGCCGAATTCGACGTAAGTCTTGATGACGTCGGCGTCGATCGCGTTCAGCGCGATGTGCGGCCGGATGCCTTTCGCCTCGAACGCGCCGAGTGTTTTCGAGCGGCCGATGAACGCATAGTCGTACGTAATGAGCGGATAGGCGGCCAGCTTCTCCAGCGTCAGGCGCTTGACCTTGAGCAGCGGATGCGCCGCGGGCGTGAGCACGACGCGCTGCAGCTTGTGACAGGCGAGCATGACCACCGCATCGGATGGCTCGACCGGCTCGGTGGCGATTGAAATGTCCGCATTGCCGGTGGCAACGAGATAGGAAACCTCCGCCGGCGTGCCCTGGCGCAGGCTCAGCTGCACGCCGGGATAGCGCGCAACGAACCGGCGCAGCACGCCGGGCAGCGCGTAGCGCGCCTGCGTATGCGTGGTCGCCACCGTAAACGAGCCCTCGCGCTGCGCCGAATATTCGCGCGATGCCGCCTTGATGCTCTGCGCCGATTCGAGCGTGCGCGCGGCCATCGCAAGGATTTCACTGCCGGCATCCGACAGGCGCACCAGGCGCGTCTTGTTGCGCACGAAGAGTTCGATCCCGAGCTCCTCCTCGAACAGCTTGAGTTGCCGGCTCAAGCCTGGCTGCGTGATATGCAGCGCCGCGGCCGCCTTCGAGATATTGAGGCCCTGGCGCGCGACCTCGCGGAAGTAGCGCAACTGCTGAAGGGTCATCGCCGGTCACCCATACTAAAAGTTATGGAAGTATAAGTTATCATCACTTGTCAGTATAGGCTGTCGCGCCTATAGTGCTCAGCGTTGTCGCCACAGAGCGGCACGCTGAGGTTCCAGAGTTCTGGAGGAGTAGGGCAATGATGATGTTGGAGTGCGACGCCAAGCGCTTGCTGGCGTCGGTCGGCGTGGCCGTTCCCCCGGGCGCCGTGTGGCGGGCAGGCGAACCCGCATCAAGCGTCACAGTCGCCGCCTATCCCGTAGCAGTCAAAGCCCAGGTACGCAGCGGCGGCCGCGGCAAGCAGGGCGGCGTCGTCAAAGTGGCCAATGCAACGGAGCTGGCCGCCGCGGGCAAAAAACTCTTCGCGACAGAATTCGGCGGCGAATTGCCGGACGTACTGCTGGTCGAGCAGTGGCTCGCGATCGAACGCGAGGCCTACCTTTCAGTTGCGGTCGACGGTCGCGCCGAAGGCTACGTTGTCCTGTATTCGCCCACTGGCGGCATCGACATCGAGGACGGCGCGCCGCCCGCGCGCTATGCGGTCGGCGCCGCGTGGAACTTCCGCGTGCATGCATTGCGCGCCGTGCTCGAGAAAGTCGAGCCTGACTATCAATGGCGCGAAAAAGTGATCGCATTAGCACAACGTCTCGTGCGCACGGCCGCCGCGCGCGACTGCACGACGATTGAAATCAATCCGCTGGTGAAACTTGCCGACGGCTCCCTGATTGCCGCCGACGCGAAGATCGCGCGCGACGAATGGGCTTACTTTCGCAGCGCGGAGATCGCCGCCGAGCGCGATGCCGAAAAGGCGCGCGCCGACGAATATCTGCGCGCCTGCCTCGACATGCAGCATATGTACGTGAAGCTCGATGGCGACATCGGCATCATCTCGGGTGGCGCGGGCATGACGATGTGCGCGATGGACATGGTTGCGGAAAAAGGCGGCCGGCCCGCATGCTTCCTCGACTGCAGCCCTGGCCCGACGTCGACGCGCGGCTACCGGCCGGCATTCGCCATGCTCGACGCCGACCCCGCGGTCAAAGTCATCTTCGTGAGCGTCTTCGGGGGCGGCACGCAAATGCAGCGCGTCGCCAATTCGATGAAGGAAGTCATGGCTGAACGCACCAGCACCAAGCCGGTCGTCTACCGGCTCGACGGCACGTATATCGACCAGGTGCCGGCGATCTTCGCGCAATTCGGCGCGCACAACCACGCGTCGCTGGAAGAAGCGGCTGCCGCCGCGGTCAAGCTCGCGGGAGCACGCGCATGAGCATACTGCTCGACAAGACGAACCGCGTGATCGTACAGGGCGTGACCGGCCAGATGGGTCAGTTCTTCGTCGAAGATGCGACCAAGTACGGCACGAACATGGTCGCCGGCGTGTCGCCGGGCCGCGCGGGAACCAAGGTCGGCCACGTGCCGGTCTTTGCAGGCGTGCGCGATGCGGTCAAGGAAACCAGGGCCGATACGGCGATGGTGTTCGTGCCGCCGGCGGCGGTGCTCGGCGCCGCGCTCGAAGCGCTCGAATGCGGGTGCAGGCTCGTGGTTGCGACCGCCGATGAAATGCCGGTGGCGGACGCAATCGAAGTACGCGCGGCGGCGCGCGCGAACGGCGCCGTGTTCGTCGGCCCCAACACGCCGGGACTCATCTCGCCGGGCAAAGCAAAAATGGGCTTCATGCCGTCGTTCTGCTATATGCAGGGCAATGTAGGCGTCATCTCGCGTAGCGGCTCCCTGTCTTACGAAGGCTCCAAGCGGCTAACGACCGCGGGCATCGGCCAGACGACGGTCATCGGCATCGGCGGCGACCCCGTCAAGGGCACGACCGCAGCGGAAGCGCTCGAATGCTTCCATCAGGATCCGGATACGCATGCAGTGCTGTATCTGGGCGAGATCGGCGGCTCGGAAGAGACCTTTGTCGCCGAATACGCAGCGCGCCGCGATGCAAAGCCGGTGGCCGCGCTGATCGTCGGCAAGACTGCGCCGCCCGGCAAGAAGATGGGCCACGCCGCGGCGCTGATCGGCTCGAAGGCCGAAGGCCATGCGGCCAAACAGAAAATGCTGCGCGACGCCGGTGTGTTCGTCGCCGACGGCGCAGGCCAGGTCGTCGAAGCCATGCGCGCCGCGCTGGCATCGCGCCAGGCGAAAGCAACCGCGGCCTGAGCCGGCATCACCCGATTGCAGCGGACAGAACACAATGTACGAATCACCAAGGAGCCGGCAATGAACAACCGAGTGGAACTCAACATCACCGAAGAAGCGGCCGAAGGCCTCATCAATGAAAAGAGCATGGGCGCGGCGCTGGAACTGGTTGGCTGCAAACTGCGGCCCGAACAGTATCTGCGCGATGCGAGCGCGGACGCGATCATCATTTTCTCGAACGGCATCGGCGACCTGAATCCGCTCTACCGCGACCAGGAATACACGCGCTGGACGCGCTTCGGCGGCCTCATCGCGCACCCCTGCTTTCCGTGGACCCACCACTGGCCCGGCCGCTCGTACTGGGGCCTGCCCGGCGTGCACGGCTTCGGCGTCACGATCGACTGCGAGTATTACCGCAACGTGCGTCCCGGCGACCGCATCAACATCTGGAACCGCGTGCTCGGCATCGAGCAGAAGCATTCCAAGTTCTCGGGCAAGCTGGCGATGCAATATCTGGAGTCGACCTACACCAATCAGCGCGACGAAGTCGTATGCCGGGCGCTGGGACTCACCGCGCGCCATGAGCGCAAGGCGTCGCGCGAGAAGAACAAATACAAGGACGTCAAAACCTACGTTTATACGGACGCGGAACGCGATGCCATCGACGAAAAGGTGATGACCGAGCCGCAGCGCATCCGCGGCGCCAACACGCGCTACTGGGAAGACGTCAAGGTCGGCGAGTCGATCGACGAGATCGTGCGCGGCCCGCTGTCGATGTCGGACACGATGGCGTTTGTCATCGCGTCCGGCCGCGGTGCGGCGCACGGCGCGCTGCTTAAGCATGCAGCCCGCCATCCGGCGCATTACATCCGCAACAAGGAAGGCGGCGGCGGCGTCGAATACACCGGCATCGGCCACCATCGCGAGGATTTCGCGAAAAAAGTCGGCGTGCCGGGCATGTACGATTATCTGCCGCAGCGCGCGAGCTGGTTCGTCACCGCCATCACCAACTGGATGGGCGACGACGGCGTGCTCAAACGCATCCGCATGGAAGCGCGCAAATTCAACCTGCAGGGCGACACGACGTTCATCAACGGCAAGGTGGTCAAGAAATACCTGAAAGACCGCTGCGCGCTGGTCGACATCGAAATGACCGGCATCAATCAGAGTGGAGTCCTCTCCTCGCCGGGCTTCGCCACGGTGATGCTCCCCGCCAAGGACATCAATACGAAAATACCGCTCGACGGCACGGTGGTCGATCTCGACTTGCCGCCGGTCCGCTAAAGGACAACGGGAGCAAGCTCATGGCGTCGAACGCGCTCTATCTCGTCTGCGACATGATCAACGACCTCGTGCACGCGGACGGTCCGGGCAAAAAGACTTACGGCCCGGAGCTCGCGCGCCGCAAAACGGTGGAAAACACCGCCGGCGCACTCACCAAAGCACGCTCCGCCGGCGCGAAGATCGGCTACGTGCGCGTCGGCTTTTCGCCCGACTACCGCGAATGCCCGCCCAACTCGCGCCTCTTCCAGGGCGCGAAGAAGGCCGGCATGTTCAAGCTCGGCGAATGGGGTACCGAAGTGCATCCCGCACTCGCGCCGCAGCCGCACGACTTCGACATCGTCAAGCATCGCGTGAGCCCGTTCTATGCGACGAACCTCGACGTGATCCTGCGTGCGAACGGCATCCAGCGCCTATACGTGTCTGGCGTATCGTCGAGCGGCGCAGTGCTGTCCGCGGCGAAAGACGGCCACGACCGCGGCTACGATGTGTTCGTGCTTGACGACTGCTGCTGCGCGCTGTCGGAAGAACAGCACCAGGCGGTAATCGACCAGGTCAAGCGCATGACAACGGTCACGACATCCGCGCAGGTCACGTTCAAAGAAGAATTTGTGCTGTAGACCGTTATCTCCCCTGCAAAGGGAAGCAATCAAAAGCAACGGAGGAGCATGACTCGTGCTGTATTAGCGGCGCTCGTATTCGCAGCGTGCTCGGCCGCCGCCTATGCGCAGGATTGGCCCGCGCGCCCGATACGATTCGTCGTTACTTTTCCTCCTGGCGGGGGTGCTGATCTCGTTGCGCGAACTATCGCTGAAAAACTCAACCGCACGCTCGGCCAGCAGGTCATCATCGACAACCGCCCGGGCGGCGGCACGGTCATAGGTGCAGACCTCGTCGCACATGCGGCGCCCGACGGCTACACGATGCTGCTCGGCACCGCGACTACCCACGCGATCAATGTGAGCCTGGTCAAGAACCTGCCGTACGATCCGGTCAGGGATTTTTCGCCGGTCGCGCTGGTTGCGATATTGCCGCTGGTGCAGGTCGCCAGTGCCGCGCTGCCTGCGGACACGCTGCCGGAACTTATCGCGCTTGCCCGCAAACGCCCCGGTGAAATCTTCTTCGGCTCGACCGGCAATGGCAGCTCGATCCATCTTGCCGGCGAAATGCTCAACACCGTCGCGAAAGTGCAAATGGTGCACGTGCCATACAAAGGCGCTGCGCCTGCGCTCGTCGATCTGCTCGCAGGACAAATCCAGTTCATGTTCACGACCATCCCGCCGGCACTTCCCCATCTGAAGACCGGGCGCATGAAGGCGCTGTCGGTCGCCAATGCGAAACGCGCCGCGCTGCTGCCTGACGTGCCCACCACTGCCGAAGGCGGCGCGCCGGGCGTCGAAGCGAGTTCGTGGAACGGCGTCATGTTTCCGCGCGGCACGTCCGTCGCCATCATCCAGCGCATGCACCGGGAACTCGCAGCGATCATGGTGCTGCCGGACGTGCGCGATCGCCTGTCCACCGCAGGCGTGGAAACGCTGATGAGCACGCCGGCGGAGTTCGTCGCATTCATGGCCGCCGAAACTGCGCGCTACGCCAAAGTCGTCAAGGCCTCGGGTGCCCGCATCGATTGAACGATGCCATGGGAGTAAAGCGATGATGCGTCTGGCAAATGCCTGTTTGCTGTGCGTGCTTGCGGCGCTGTCATGCGCGAGTGACGTGCACGCTCAGAATTATCCGTCGCGTCCGCTGCGTTTTATCATACCTTTCCCGCAAGGTGGGCTGGACGCGAGCAGTGAGCAGGGCTCCCTTCGGGATGCGAACGTCCGCGAGTCGGACGCGGCCACCGGGTTATTGGCCCAGGCGACAGTTCCGTCGATCCGATATCCGGAACGCCCCATACGTTTTATCGTTCCATTTCCTCCAGGTGGCGGCGCGGATAGCCTCGCGCGCATCACCGGCGCCGTTGCCGGCGAATCGCTGGGCCAGCAGATCGTCATCGACAACCGCACAGGCGCGGGCGGCAACATTGCGGCAGAGGCGGCGGCGAAGTCCGCGCCCGACGGCTACACGCTTTTGCAGTCGAACATCTCGCATACGATCAGCGCATCGCTGTACAAAAATCTCGACTACGACATCATGCGCGACTTCGTCCACGTGACGCTGCTTGCGTCGATTCCGTTCGCGCTCGCCGTGCATCCGACGCTCAATGTATCGAGCATCCGCGAGCTCGTCGCGCTCGCCAAGGCGAAACCGGGCCAATTCGTATACGCGTCATCGGGTAACGGCGGCCCCAGCCATCTCGCGATGGAAATGTTCAAGACGCTCAATGGCGTCGAGATCCGCCACGTGCCGTACAAGGGCGCGGCGCAGATCGCGACCGATCTCGTCGCCGGCCAGGTGCAGATGGCGTTCTTCACGACGGCGGGGCTGCTGCCGCTGGTCGCCAACGGCCGCGTCAAGCCGCTCGCGATTGCGAGCCTCCGCCGCTCGCCGCTGATTCCGGACCTGCCGACATTTTCCGAGCAGGGCATGGCGGGATTCGAAGCGACGACCTGGTTCGGCGTGAGCGTGCCGAAGGGGACGTCACCCGTGATCGTCAAACGCCTGCATGCCGTATTCACGCAGGCGCTGAAGGTGCCGGAGGTGCGCGAGCGTCTGATCAAGCAGGGCTTCGACATCATCGGCAGCACGCCGGACGAATTCGACGCTTATCTCAAAGCGGAGCTGCAGCGCTGGAGCAGGGTCGTGAAGGAGTCGCGTGCGTCCGTCGATTAAGTGGTCGACACTCCTCTGCGCAGTTTCGCTGACAGCGATGGTTGCCGCGCAGGACTATCCGGCGCGCCCTATTCGCTTCATCGTGCCATTTACTGCCGGCGGCGGCGGCGATCTCATCATCCGTGAAGTGTCGCAACGCCTGACGGCGCGTCTCGGCCAACCTGTCGTCGTCGACAATCGCACCGGCGCCGGCGGCAATGTCGGTACCGAGCTTGCCGCGCACGCGCCGGCGGACGGATACACAGTGCTGATGGCCAACGTCGCACCGATGGCAATCAACGTTTCGATGTACAAGAAGCTGCCGTATGACCCGGTCAGGGATTTCGCGCCGATCACGTTGCTCGCGTCGTTTCCCAACGTCCTCGTCGTCAACCCCGCAGTTCCCGCGCGCAGCGTTGCGGACCTGATCGCGTTGGCCCGCGACAAGCCCGGGCAACTGACCTGCGCGACCGCAGGCGCCGGCAGCACGACGCATCTCGCCGCGGAGTTCTTCCGCAGCAAGGCAAAAATCGATTTCATCCAGGTGCCCTACAAAGGCGGCGGTGCGGCACTGATCGATCTCGTCGCCGGCCAGATCAACATGTATTTCGGCGCTTTGCCGGGCGCGCTGCCGCATATCCGCACCGGCCGCCTGCGCGGCCTCGGCGTAACCAGCCTCACGCGTTCGAGTGCGGCGCCCGATATTCCGGCCATCGCCGAAGCGGGCTTTCCCGGATTCGAAGCGGTGACGTGGATAGGTGCAGTCGCGCCCGCGGGCGTGCCGCCGGCCATCATCAGTCGCCTGCACAGGGAACTCGTCGACATCGTGCGCGCGCCCGAGTTGCGCGAGAAGCTCGTCACCGAAGGCGCCGAACCGATGACCAACACGCCCCCGGAATTCGCTGCGTACATCCGCAGCGAAATCGACAAGTGGGCAGGTGTCGTCAAGAGCGCGGGCATCGCGGTCCAATGAGCGAAGCTGGCGGCGTGCGGCTCATCCTTGGATTCTCGCCCGGCAGTCTGTCGGACCACATCGCGCGCATACTCCAAGCGCCGCTCGCAGACGCGCTCGGTGGGCCGGTCGAAATCGAATTAAAGCCCGGCGGGCAGGGCGTGCCTGCCGCCCTCGAAGCCGCGTCGAGCGCGCCGGACGGCACGACGCTTTTCATGGCCACGCTCGGTACGCATGCGATCGCCCCGTTTCTCGCGCAACCACCGTCGTATGACCCGGTGCGGGATTTCACGCCGCTCGCGCTCGTTTCGCGCTCGCCCATGCTGCTCGCCTGCCATCCCTCGTTCGGCGTGACGGACGTGCGTGGGCTTATTGCAGCAGCGCGCGCGCGGCGGCTCAGCTATGCGACGTCGGCGATCGGTGGCGCACCGCATCTTGCCGCGGTGCTCTTCGAGCGATTGACCGGCGTCGCTATGCGCCACATCCGCTACGACCGGACGCAGCGTCTCTACGAAGACCTGACGAACGGCCGCGTCGATCTGAGCTTCAACAACGTGATCTCCATGCTGCCGCAATGCAGAAGCGGCGCGCTGACCGCGCTCGCAGTATCATCGCGGGAACGCGCGGCGATCGCGCCCGAAATCCCGACGCTCGCGGAGTGCGGCGTCGCCGGCTACGACATGACGAACTGGACCGGCATCGTCGGGCCACGCGGCATGCCGCGCGAAATTGCGCGGCGGCTTGCCGCGGCGGTCGATGCGGCTGTTCGTTCGCAGCAGGCAAGCGCAGAGCTGAAGGCGCAGGGCATAGTGCCCTGCGGCGGGACAGCGGAAGATTTCGCCGCGTTCATGTGCCGGGAGCGCGAACAATGGCAACCGATGCTCGGCGAAATCCGCGTTGGCAGCGCCGAGCTTCGCCAGCAATAAGGAGCAGCTCATGGGTGAAACCATTATTATCCTCGATCCAGCCGCGCCAGCCGGCATTGCTCAGGCTGAACGCGTATTCAAACCGCTCGCGACGCTGCAGGGCAAAGTCGTCGGCTTCATCGACAACTCGAAACCGAACTTCAGCTTGCTCGCCGACGATCTGGCGACGCTGCTCACGTCCAGGTACGGCGTTGCGCGGGTAGTCAGGCACCGCAAGCCGACCGCCTCGGTTTCGGCCTCGCGGGAAGTATTCGCCGACATCCAGAAAGAGTGCGATCTCGTCATTACCGGCTCCGGCGATTGAGGGGGCTGCACGTCGTGGAGTGTCCACGACAGTGTGCAAGCGGCGAAACAGGGTCACGCCGCGCTCGTCGTATGCTCGACTGCGTTCGTCACGCTTGGCCGTTCGCAGCTGAAGGCGCTCGGTTGCGCCGATCTGCCGATCGCAGTGATGCCCCATCCATTCGGCGTGCGCACGCGCGCCGAGGTGCGCGCGCTCGCAGAAACGCTCGTCGATGAAGTCGCGCGGCTCGCATTGGGACACGCCGATCAAACTGCGATCGCGAGAAGCGGCGGCAGCGCTCAAACGGCGATCGCCATAGGCGGCGGCAGCGATAAAGCAGACACGCGTGCGGCATCGATCACGGTGCCTGACGATTTCGCCGCGTTCAATGAAGAGTGCGAGCAGCGCCAGTGGGGCGACGGGCTGCCGCTCGTGCCGCCGACAGTCGCGCGGGTGGAAGCGATGCTCGCGGCCACCGCGCGCAAGCGCGACGAGGTCGTCGCGCACATCGCGCCCGGCTTCGGCGCGGCAACGGTCGAGCGCGTCGCGATCAATGCGGTGATGGCCGGCTGCCGGCCGGAATATCTGCCGGTGCTGCTGGCGGCGGTCGAAGCGGTCGCCGAGGCAGCATTCAATCTGCAAGGCATCCAGGCGACGACCAATTCGGCCACGCCGTGGATCATCGTCAACGGTCCGCTTGCCACGACGCTCGGCGTCAACTCCGGACTCAACTGCCTGGGCCAGGGCAATCGCGCCAACGCGACGCTCGGCCGCGCGCTCCGCCTCGTGCTGCAGAACATCGGCGGCGCCCTGCCCGGCCAGATGGACCGCGCGACTCATGGCCAGCCCGGCAAGTACACGTTCTGCTGTGCGGAAAACGAAGCGGCCAATCCGTGGGCGCATCTGCATGTGGAGCGTGGCTTCAATGCGGACGACAGCGTCGTTACCGTCGTCGGCGCGGCGGGTACGCTCAACCTGAATTCGCATTCGAAAGACGCGGCCGACCTGTTGCGGGTAATTGCACTGAGCCTCGTTTATCCGACCAGCAACGACTATCACTTTGCCGGCGCGCCGTGGATCATCCTGTCGCCCGAGCATGCCGAAGTTCTGAAAAGCGGCGGATTGTCCAAGGACGACGTAAAGCGCGGCATGTGGGAGCAGTCGAAAATGGCAGCGGCCCGTTTCGCGCGCAAGGATTACGATCGCGCCAAACATACTCGCGAAATGGAGCTCGGCGGATTTGCGCCCGACACGCCGGTGCCGATAGCGCCGACGCCCGCCGACATCGGCATCATAGTTGCCGGTGGGCCCGGCACGCACTCGGTCTACGTGCCGACATTTGGCCAGACGCGCGCGGTGTCGCGCAAAGTGAAGCCGTGATTCGTCTTCAGCATTGTGCTGCAGTCGCGCTGGCGATCGCAGGCGGCGCGCACGCTGCTGACTATCCGGAACGCGCCGTTCGGGTCATCGTTACGTTTCCTGCAGGCGGCGGAACGGACATCGTCGCACGCATGATTTTCCAAAAAGTCGCGGAGCGTACCGGCGGCTCGTTCGTGATCGACAACCGCGGCGGTGCCGGCGGCACGATAGGCACCGAGCTCGCGGCGAAAGCGCCGGCCGACGGCTACACGCTGGTTGTCGTCTCCGGCAGCCACACGATCAATCCCGGCCTCTACCAAAAATTGAACTATGACGCGGCGCGCGACTTTGCGCCCGTGACGATGCTCGTCACGGGGCCCGGCGTGCTCGTCGTGCATCCATCGCTGCCCGCCCACAATGTCAAAGAGCTCATCGCCATCGCGAAAAGCCGCCCCGGCCAGTTGCTGTATGCGTCCCCCGGCAGCGGCACGCCGCCGCATCTCGCGGCCGAGCTGTTCAAGAGCATGGCCGGCGTCAACCTCGTGCACGTGCCGTACAAAGGCAACGCGCAGGCGATGACCGATCTCATTGCGGGACAGGAGTCGCTGTCGTTTCCGACCACCCCTTCAGCCATGCCGCACGTGCAGTCGAAGCGCCTGCGCGCGCTCGGCGTGACGAGCGCGCAACGCGCGGCGGGCTTACCCGATATTCCGACTATCGCCGAGTCGGGGCTGCCGGGTTACGACGCGAGCGCGTGGTACGGCGTGCTGGCACCCGCGGGAACGCCTTCTCCGGTGGTGGCGAAACTGCAAAGTGAAATTCATGCCGCCCTGCGCGCGCCTGATGTCGGGGACAGGCTTGCGGCGCAGGGCCTCGAAGCCGCACCGATGAGAGGCGATGAATTCGGCCGCTTCCTGGCAGCGGACCTTGCCAAGTGGAACAAGGTTATCGCCGCAACCCAAATCAAAGTGGAGTGAGGCACTCCCGCCGGCTTCTTGCCCGGCGGTAACGGCTCAGGTGTGCTGTGCCGAGCGCGCCGTGTAAAGCCGGTGCAGCGTAATCTTGCGGACCTCGGCCTTGCTGGTTTCAATATGGGAACGCAGCAAGCGGGTGGCTTCGTCCGCGCGGCGACGGATGATGGCGCGCAGGATCTGGCCGTGTTCGTCGTAGGTCTTTTCGACGCGATGCGGTTGAGTGAAATCGAGACGGCGGATGATGCGTATGCGCTCGGTCACTTCATGATGACAGCGCGCAACCTCGGCGTTGCCGGCGGTGGCAACCAGCTGCATGTGGAATTCTTCGTCGAGAGCAGAGACATGCATGGCATGTGCGACCCGGTCGGCCGCCGGCACCAGCCATGTGGACTGCAGCGCATCGAGCCCCGGGCGCTCCGGCAGCTCGCAAAGCCGTGCCACCGACGCTTCTTCCAGGATCAGGCGCAGGTCGTAAAACTCCTCGAAGCGCTTGAAGTCGTACGGCCGCACGCTCCAGCCCACGCGCAAATGCACCTGCAGATAACCTTCGCGCTCCAGCCGGTACAGCGCGTCGCGCACCGGCGTGCGGCTCATCTTCAGGCGTTCGGCGACTCCGGTTTCGCTGAAGCGGTCGCCGGGCAGCAATTCAAAATCGAACAGGCTGGCCTTGATCTGCGCATAAGCGGTGTCGGCGAGCGAAAGATCCGGCGCGCAGGCTTCGCGCTTCGCAGCGGATATGCGCGTCATGATTGCGGCAGGGTGGTGGTGCGCCTCACGTGTATGGCAAGGCGGCCGGCTAGCGCCTGACCTCGCGTTGGAAGATTTCCAGGCTTTGTTTCTTGGTGCGGATGAAGCTCGCCTCCGACAATGTGGCGACGGTGCGCGGGCGCGGATCGTCGTATTGCAGAATTTCGGCGACGCGCGTCGGCCGCTTGGTCAGCAGCAGAACCTGATCGGCGAGATAAACCGCTTCTTCGAGATCGTGCGACACCAGCATCATGGTGGTGCCGGTCTGCAGGAACACCTCCTGCAGCTTTTCGCGGATGAATAGCGTCATCTCGAAATCCAGCGCGGAGAAAGGCTCGTCGAGAAACAGCACTTCCGGGCCCGGCGCCAGGGCGCGCATGATAGAGGCCGTCTGCTGCTGCCCGCCGGAGAGCTCGTACGGATAACGTTTCAAGTCGAACTTCACGTCGAACGACGCGACGAGTTCTGCCACCCGCCGGTCCAGTTCCGCCTTGGACTTGCCCTCGAGCTTCAATGGATAGGCGATATTGTCGATGGTGCGCATCCACGGAAACATCGCTTCGCGATAGTTCTGAAAAACGTAGCCGATCTTGGTGTCTTTCAGCGACTTGCCGTCGAACAGGATCTCGCCGGCATCGATCGGGATCAAGCCGGCAATCATGTTGATCAACGTAGACTTGCCGCAGCCGTTGGGCCCGAACACGGACACGATCTTGTGCTTGGGAATATTGAGATCGAAGTTTTCGTACAACGGCCAGCCGGCGAAGTACTTGGTCAGCCCGCGGATTGTGATATGCGTGCCGGCCGGCCCGGGTTCGAACGGCGCAACGGGAACATCCGCAAATACAGGCGTGTCGACCGGTCGCATGGCGTTTATCTCCCGCTCCAGTGCACGACGCGCCGCTCGATAACCAGAAAAAGGACGTTGAGCGAGTAGCCCAAAATGCCCGCCGCTAATATCGCCGAGTACATGCTTTTCACATTCATCACCTGCTGCGCGTCAATGATGCGATGGCCGAGCCCGTTGTCCGAACCGATGAACATCTCGGCCACGATCACGATCACCAGGGCCATCGAGACCGCGGAGCGCAGGCCGACGAACGTCGGCTGCAGGCTTTCCCAGATCAACACGTCCTTGAAGATTTGCCAGCGCGTCGCGCCCATGACCTTGGCCGCCATGATGCGCTGCTTGCGCGCGTTCATTACACCGTACGCGCTGTTGAACAAAACGATCAGCAGCGCGCCAAATGCGGCGATTGCAATCTTGTTGACATCCGAGACGCCAAATATCAGAAGAAACAGCGGGATCAGCGCCGACGATGGCGTCGAGCGGAAAAAGTCGATCAGGAACTCCACGCTGCGGTAAGCGCGCTCGTTGCTGCCGAGCAGTACGCCGAGCGGCACGCCCAGCGCGGCGGCGATTAAGAAGGCTTCCAGCGTACGCTTCACCGTCACCGCAAAATCCAACAGCAGCGGCCCGCCGGCAAGGCCGGTGACCAACGCGATCAGCGTGTCGAACGGGGTCGGCAGCAGAATAGGCTTGATGTAGCCGAAGCGCACCGCGGCGTCCCACAACACAAACAATGCCAGCGGCCCGATCGCCGGCAGCAAACGCGCCCAGGGAAATTTCTGCGGCTGCGACTCAATGGCGGCATCCGTCGAACCAGCCCAGGGTGCGGTTCCTGCGGCAGCAGCGGTCTCGGCCATGGCTTACCCCTTGTAGAGCATGGGCTCGACCATCAACCGCGTGCTGAATATGCCCTTGTCAGCAAAGAGATCGAAAAACTTCTGGAAGTACGCGATGTCGGGCTTGGTGAATTCACTGTGAAGCATATAGGCGGCGAGGGGCACCTCGGTGGTCAGCGGACCTTCGATGGCCGTGTAGCCCTTCATGTATTGACGCGCCTCGACGGATTTCGTGCGCACGAACTCGATGCCCTTGGCGTACGCCGCGATGTACTTCTTGGACTCAGCAGGATATTTCGCGATAAATGCCGAAGTCAGCGATGCCGAGCCGCCATGCCACGGCGCCATCGGATCGCCCAATACATACCTGGCAATCACCCCGCTTTCGAGCACGCGCGTGGTGCCGTTCATGCGCCCTATCGTTCCCGTCGGTTCCAGCGTGTAGCACGCATCGGCCTGCCCGGCGACTATCGTCGCCACATGCTGGCCTATCGGCAATTCGATCACTGTTGCACCGGTGGCCCCTGCCTTCTCCAACACCTGCTTGGCTAGCGTGACGTTCTGGATGCCGGGACCGGACGCGATGCGCTTGCCTTTCAGTTCGGCTATGGATTTGTACGGACTGTCTTTGGCGACGATGAATTCGTCCAGCACGTTCTTGGCATTGCTGGGATTCGTCGCGAAGATTTTGAACGTCCCGGGCTGCGCAAGCTCGCCGATGGCGATATTGGCCGAGCCCGTGCCGTTCGCAGTGCCATCCGCGCGGCCTGACAGCACAGCTTCCATGACCTGCTGCGCGCCGGCGAACTTGAGACCCTCGACGTCGAGTCCCGCCTCCTTGAAGTAGCCTTTTTCAAGGGCGACATAAAAAGGCAGCCCGGCCGCGATCGGCCAGAAACCGATACGGATCTTCGGACCGCTCTGCGCACGAACTATCGACGGCGCGCCCGTGAGCGCCAGTGCGACGCCGGCAGCGGCAGCGCCGAGTACGCGGCGCCGTTTGGAATCGACGGCAGCGCGTGCGCGACTTCCCAACGTTTTCTTGTGCATGACTGTCTCCCTGATAAGCCGGCAATCGGCGACGCGGCAGCCCAGCGACTTCGCGTGCGATACACAGAGAAATTCGTGCGCGCACGGCATTTGCACCGCAGGTATACCTGCTTGCATACAAGCAATTCGGGTGCCAGCGATGAAAAGTGCTACAGGAGCGTCAAATCAAGCAATTAGAAACATCGTCCGATCGCGCTGCCAAATCTTATTTGGTGCATCGCCAGGAAAGCTGCACCACGACGCGGCGGTCACGCGCAGTCAGGCTGCGCAATTACCCTTCACCTGAAATGCTGGTGATTTGCAACTTCATGACTGTGGCCGCATCGATAATCAGCCATGAACACAGGCGGAGCGAACATTCTCAACCGGGTTTGCGCGCTGTGACGATGTAGTAACCGAAGCCAGGCCACCAGCACCCCATTAAAAAGGAAGCGTAGGAAGCGAGGATGTGCCCCTTGCGCCAGGCATTGAGATTTAGACGCGTCCGCCACATTTCACGCAACGCGAAGCAGGTCGCGAACAACGGTATCTGCAGCGCGCTGGGCGCCAGGCGCCAGCTGATGTCCTGAAACGCGATGTCGGTAAACCCCAGCTTTTCCAGTTCCCGCCGCGTTGCCGCTATCTCACCCAATTCGCTGACTGCCCAGTTTCGGCACCAATGGCGATATATGCCATCAACAAATACCGGCAGGGGCGCGCTCTTGCGCAGGAATGCGTCCACGATTACCAGAGTGCCCGCAGGCTTGAGCAGGCGGTGCATTTCCTGCAGCAGGAATGGCTTGCCGGCGCCGCGCGCGTGGCACGAACTTTCGACTGCATAGACGCCGTCATACCGCGCGCCGGTCAACGTCGTATTGACGTAATCGGCGAGGTGGAACTTGACCTGCCGGCGCAGCCCTGCGGCCTCATTGAGCGCAGTTCCCTGCAAAATCTGCTCCATCACCAGCGTGACTCCATCGATGGTGGTCTGGCGACGCTGCTGCACGATGGTCCGTGCGGTGGCGCCCGCGCCGCATCCGAGGTCGGCCAGCCGCACCGCGCCTGCCGGCGACAGATCGAGCTTGTTGAGGACTTCGAGGTTCATGCGCTCCAGCATGGCCTCGCGGTGCAACGGATTGACGCCTCGCGCCCAGTAGCCAAAGTGCATGTTGAGTTTGGGGCTCCACGCCCGGAAATCCTGCGCGACAGCGCTGTAGTACGCCTTGATCTTCGCATGCCCGTTTTCGATTGCTGAATTGCGGGCTTGCGCTTGCGCGTTGAGTCGGTCACCGGTGGTGCTGGTCGTTACGTAACTGCTGCTCATGGGAATCGCTCCTGTAGCTTCGGTTCAAATCCGGCACGCGGGCGCCGACGCACCGGCGGTAGAGCCCCCGCGTTCACGCCTATCGCTTTCGGCGCGCGGTTGAGCAACCGCGGCAGCAGATTGATGCGCGGGGCGTTGTCCCGCCTCAGCAATTCGAGATGACCGAACGAGAACGGCGAGAAATGCAGCAGGTCGCAGGCATGGCTGGCCAGGCGCGCCAGCCATGCCGGCAATTGCACGCACAGCGCGGGTCCGTAGCCGTACATGCGCCGCAACGCTGCCAGTTGCCCGCCCATCGTGCGCAACTCGGTGCCGCCCAGTTCGACTTCCCGCAGTTCGCTGCTATATGGCATTTCGCACAATACGGCGATCGCCGCGCCAAGATCGTCGACGTCGAGGGCCGCGATATTGCCGCGCGCGTCGATCGGGACAAAATGCACCGGCCAGCGCGCCATCATGCGTATCCAGCGCGCGCCATAGCCACCTTCGCCATCGAGCAGCGAGGGCCGCACGATGGTCCAATCAAGGCCGCTCGCCTTGATTGCATGCTCGCCGTCGAATTTTGAAATCAGAAAACGGCTCTGCGCGGCGGGGTGCAGTCCCAAAGCCGATACGTGAATCAGCCGGCGTATGTTAAGACGGGCGCAGTCCGCAGCGAGGGCCGCGGGCGCGAGGCAGTGAATGCGCTCATAGGTCTCCCGGCCCCGCTCCCGCAGGATGCCGACGCAATTAATAACTGCGTCCACGTCTTCCAGCAGGTGATCCCACAGGCCCGGCGTCGTCAGTTGTTCGAAGCGGACGGCTCGCTTTGCGCAACCGCGGGCGGCGGCGGGAAGTTTGGCTGAGATCTGCCCGGGATCGCGGCTACCCACTATGACCTGATGTCCCCGCGCCAGCAACGCGGTAACAACGTGGCGCCCTATAAACCCGCTCCCGCCCAAGACGAAGATTCTCATGCAAACCTCTTTATTTCTGTCTAGACAGAAATATATTCTTAACCCTCAAGTCTTGCAAGGCCAAAGCACCGGATTTATCCCCTTGCAGCGGATTTTATATTGCCCTATCATTACATTAATTTCATTAATAACAGAAATAAATAATATTATTCCACAGGTCGACATTCCCGGATTGCTGGCGGAAGTCACGCAATACAGTCACGGGGCGTTGAACAACCCGCTGCCGGAAACTCCATGACAACCACGATCGCACAGCCTTCTGAAGTCGCTACTCCGCTCTCCCCCGTAGCGCGCCGATTCGTATTGCATTGGGGGGAGATGGGGTCGCGGTGGGGCGTGAACCGCACGGTGTCGCAAATACATGCCCTGCTGTTCCTGGCGGGGCGTCCGGTGCACGCCGAGGAAATCTCAGAGGTGCTGGAGGTCGCGCGCTCCAACGTAAGCAACAGCCTCAAGGAATTGCAAAACTGGAACCTGGTGCGCGCCGTTCATCTGATGGGCGATCGCCGCGATCACTTCGAGACTTCGTCTGACGTCTGGGACTTGTTCAGAACTGTGGTGCGCGAGCGCAAGTCGCGAGAATTCGATCCCACCGTTGCGGTACTACGCGACTGCATGGCCGACAAGGCATTTGCGAAAGAGGAGCCGGGTGCCCAGTTGCGCATACGCGAGACCCTGGCGTTGATGGAATCGCTGTCGGCCTGGGGCGATGAAATGCTCCGTCTCGAGCCCGCCACTATGATGAAAGTGATGAAACTCGGCTCCAGGATTCAGAAGCTGCTGCGCACCGGAGCGGACAAGTAGCTGCGGCCCGGCGCTGACGCAAGAACTGCCGCTTCAGGCTTCCGCTGCCGCCTTGCTGTCGATTGCGCGCAACGCGGGACGCCCGAGGGACGGCGGGCGCAGTTGTGCATCGACGAACTGCAGGCATTGCGGGCCGAGCTGGTCTACGGTGCTGCAGCCTAGCAGCGCCATGTTGCGGCTGATTTCGTCGCGATAAATGGCGAGGGCGCGAGCGGCGCCCGCCTCCCCGCCGGCCGCAACGCCGTACAGCGTCGAGCGGCCGACCATGACCGCGTCAGCCCCCAGGCACAATGCCTTTACCACGTCGCTGCCGCGGCGGATGCCGCTGTCCATGAATATCGTCGCGCGCTTGCCTACTGCGTCGACAATTTCGGGCAGCACTTCGATCGGCGATACGATGCCGTCGAGATTGCGACCGCCGTGGTTTGAGACATCGATGCCGTCCGCGCCATGATCGACCGCCATCGCGGCGTCGTGCGCGTCGAGCACACCCTTCACAATCAGCTTGTGCGGCCAGATCTTGCGCAGCGCGTCGAGATCGTCCCAGCTGATGGAGTCAGTGCGCAGGCTGGAGCGGCCAACCGGTCCGCGCGTCATTTTGGCTTTCGCCGCCGCCGGATAATTCGCGTACATCGGCATGCCGGTGGTGACGAGATAACGCATCATCACGCCGAGCAGCCAGCGCGGATGCGTGACCATGTCGAACACGTTGCGCGCCGAGAACGAAAACGGCAGCGTGAAACCATTGCGAATATTGTATTCTCGATTGCCCGCCGAAACGCCGTCGACCGTCACCACCAGCGCCTTATAGCCGGCGGCCTTGGCGCGGTTCACGAGCTCGTGCGACAGCGAGCGGTCTGGCCACATGTAGAGCTGGAACCACAACTCGCCGCCTGCCTCGTCAGCGACTCTCTCCATGGCCGTCATCGAACCGGTCGCCAGCGTGAACGGGATGCCCGCGGCGCGCGCCGCGCGCGCGAGCGCGATCTCGCCCTCGTGCCACATCAGCCCGGCAACGCCCGTCGGCGCGATAACGAGCGGCATCTTGTGCTTGACGCCGAAGATCGTGGTGTCCTGGTTGCGCTTGGAGACGTCGACGAAAGTGCGCGTCTTGAAGCGCAGACGGTCGAACACGGCGCGGTTGTTCTTCAGCGACACCTCGTCTTCAGTGCCGCGATCGACGAATTCGAACAGACCCTTGGGCACGCGCTTCAACGCGATGTCGCGCAGATCGAATATATTGTAGGCATGCAAATCGTCGCTCATGGCAATCCGTCCTGGCGTGGGTCTGTGTTCTGGAAGCGCCGCATTTGAACCGGCAGCAGGCCTGATTATAAACTGTGCGGCATGACTGCGTATTCCATCCCTGATTCACTTAGCCGCGTCCTGCTCGCCTTCGCCTGCGCGGGCGCGCTGGTCGGCGGCGCGTCGCACGCCCAGCCTGTCGTCGGCCAGCCGGGCAAAGATGTCGTGTGGATACCTTCGCCAAACGACATGGTCGAAAAGATGCTCGACATGGCGCGCGTGATGCCGCAGGACTACGTAATCGATCTGGGCTCGGGCGACGGCCGCAACGTGATTGCAGCGGCGAAACGCGGCGCGCGCGCGCTGGGCGTCGAGTACGATCCGGCGCTGGTCGAAGTATCGCGGCGCGCCGCCGCCGCGGCGGGGGTCGCCGACCGCGCAAAGTTTATCCAGGGCGATATGTACGAGGCCGATATTTCGCAGGCAACGGTCATGATCCTGTTTCTGATACCCGACAACCTGCGCCGGCTCGACGCAAAGCTGCGCGCGCTGAAGCCCGCTACCCGCATCGTGTCGAACACCTATGAAATCGGCGGCTGGTATGCGGATGAAACCGGCCGCACCACACCGTGCCCGAGCTGGTGCGTGGCCAGCCTCTACGTAGTGCCCGCGAATGTCGCCGGCGTCTGGCGCATGACCGACGCGGAATTGACGCTGGAGCAGGACCTGCAACTCGTGTTCGGCGATTTCACCACCGGCGGCATCAGCGTGCGCATCGAAGGCGGCCGCATGCATGGCAACGATATCCGTTTCATGGTCAACGACGTCGCTTACGAAGGCCGCGTTGACGGCGACACCATGGCGGGTATCGCGAAAGGCCGCGTCACGCGCGCATGGAGCGCGACGCGCGTACGCGAGTAGCGCCTCGCGACTGACGATCCGTTACGGTTTACCTTCCGCCGGAGACCCGTGTGTGCCGGTCAATCCTCGGCCTTGACGCCGGCAATTCGCGCGATCTTTCCCCACTTCTCGATTTCGGCGCTGATGAACGCACCAAACTGCTCTGGCGTGCTGCCCACGGGGTCCGATCCGAGTTGCACCAACCGTTCTTTCATATCGGGCTGCTGCAGGATGCGCACTAACGCGCCGTTCAGGCGATTGATCACCTGCGGCGGCGTTCGGGCGGGCGCAAGCACGCCCGACCAGATCACGGACTGAAAGCCGGGCACGCCGGCTTCGGCAACCGTCGGCAGGTCGGGCATGATCGCCGACCGCTTGGCGTCGCCGATGGCCAGCGCGCGCAGCTTGCCCGCCCTGACCTGCGGCAGCGTCGCCACGGAGGCGCCGAAAGTCAGCTGGATCTGCCCGCCCAGCAAATCGTTGAGCATCGGCCCGGAACCTTTGTACGGAATATGCGCGATGCGGATGCCGACCATGGACTTGAACAGCTCCATCGACAATTGCACCGAGTTGGAGCTGGTGCCGTAGTTGAGCGCGTCAGGCTTCGCCCTGGCGTAATCGATCAGTTCGCGCACGGACTTCACCGGCAGCGACGGGTGCACCACGAGGATGATCTGCTGGGACGCCGTTTGCGTGACCGGCGCAAAATCCCGGCGTGTGTCGTATGACATCTTGCGGCCGATCCCGGGATTGATCGCATGGCTGCTCGAGGTGATCAGCAGCGTGTAACCGTCCGCGGGAGCGCCGACGACAATCTCGCTCGCGATGACGCCGTCCGCGCCCGCCCGATTGTCCGGAATGACGGGCTGGCCAAGCGCCTCGCTCAGGGGCTGCATCAACATGCGCGCGAGCACATCGGTTCCGCCGCCGGGGGCGAACCCGATCACCAGCCGGACGGGTTTCGTCGGGAACGATTGCGCCGCAGCGTGCAGCGCAATAAGCAACGCCGCGCATACTTGCAAGGCAGCAGTCAGCGTTCGTTTGCCCGAGAAGCGTGTTACTCCCCGATCCAAATCAGCCATCTCCGTCCGCCCCTTTGATAAATCAGTCGTTACGCGCTAGGCATTGCGCGCCGGAAACGCGAGCAGCCCGATGACATCGCGGCTGAAATCCCGAACCTTCTCCAGCGACCACAACGTCTCCAGCAGCCGCTCGCACCGGCCCGCATCTTCGCGACCTGCAAACATGGCGCGAAATTTTCGCTCCACATCGGCGTCGCTCAGCGGATTCTTCGCGTGACCGCTCGGATACCGCACCTCCGCCGCGAGCACTTCGCCGGACGAGGTTGTTATGCTCACGCGGCTCGGCACGGATTCCGGATATTGCGCGCAGAGTTCCGCGTTCTCGCTGACCTTGATCTTGCGCATCAGGTTCGCCACGACGGGATCGTGCAACCGCTCCGGCGTGAACGACTGTGCCGTGACCTCGCCGTCGAGCAACGCAATCGCAACGCAGTACGGCAGGCTGTGGTCCGCCGTTTCGCGGGTCTCAGGCGCCCAGCGGCTGGGCTCACTGCCCATCATCATGACCGCAATATGATAAGTGTCGATCTGTATCTCGCGCACGTCTCCCGCGCTCACGCGCTTGCGCAGATCGAGCGCGGCGAGCACGGCGGACTGTCCGTGATAGCAAATGGGCAGGCTTTTCAGATGGGTCTGCGTCAACAGGTGCGGCGCGGCCGGTCCGGCCGGCAACGGCACCTCGAAGCGGCCGACGACGTCCCACAGCCCGCCCTGGCCTTCGAACACCGCGGTCGGCCCGGTGAATCCGTCTTGTGCGAGTTCGGCTGCAAATACCGCGTTGCGCGCCGCGTTCGCGCCGGCGCAACCCTTCCAGCTCGACAGATCGCCGCGCCGCGCCTGCGCCAACGCCATGTTCGGCGCAAGCGCGAGCGCTACCGCATCGCCCATTTGCGCAGAAGAGAGCCCCATCAGCTTGCCGGCCGCAAGCGCGCCGGCGAGCACGCCGTAGACCGGCTGGTCCCAGCCTTTCGAATTAAAGTCTACCGCATCCATAAGACCGCAATACACATCGTAGGCAAGCACGACGGCATTGATGACCGATCGCCCGTCGGCGCCGACCGACTCGGCGACCGCGAGCACGCCGGCGATCGTGTCGCTTGGATGGCCGCGGCACTTGCCCACGTACGTGTCGCTGAGATCGAGGTAGCGAAGCATGACGCCGTTGGCGAACGCCGCCGCCTCCGGCGCGGTCTGCACGCCGGTGCCCCAGATGCTGGCGCCCGGCGTTCTCGCGTAGCGTCCCGCGACGGCGCGCGCCGAGCGGCTGAGCGGCTCGTCGTAGGCGCCGATAGCGCAGCCGAACGTATCGATCAGGCGCCGCTTGCATTCGTGCACGGTTTGCGCAGGCAGCGCCGCGAATTCGGACTGCAGCGCGAAATCGACGAGTTGCTGGGTGGTTGCGTCCATTGAATCACCGGCTTTCAGAAAAAATTGTCCGCGCCTTGCATATCAATCGGCGCGCGCGCCCGACTGCTTGACGACTTTGTTCCACTTGATCATTTCGGACTGCATGTAGGCGGCGAACTGCTCGGGCGTGTTGCCCGCGCCTTCCGCGCCTTCGGCCGCCAGCCGCTCCTTGCCTTCCGCCGAGCGCAACACTTCGCCGACTTCGCGATTGAGATAGGCGATGACATCTTTCGGCGTGCCGGCGGGTGCCAACATGCCGTACCACCCGTTCACTTCGTAACCCGGATAACCCTGCTCGGCGACCGTCGGGATGTCCGGCAAGAGTGCCGCGCGCTTCAACGTCGTCACGGCGATCACGCGCACCTTGCCGCT
>JANYDM010000137.1 GCA_025363575.1 Betaproteobacteria bacterium
GGGGGGGGCGCTACGGTGTCAAGACCCTCAAGAAACTGCTGATCGGTTCTGAGATATTCGAGGTTGTTGACGAACCAATAGTTGGCGGAGTGTTCATTCATCTATGAGTTGGTTGTACGCGGCTATCTTTATCGCTACCGGCAAAAATGCTTCTGCCATACGCAACCTCCCGAAAACCATGTCGATTGGTTATCAAGTTAGTGTAGGCGCCAGTGTAGGTGAGTGCAGGATCAGCCCGCAAACGCAATGCTGGCGCGGGCTTTACGCCCATGCATCATCGGTGTATGCTGCGGGGCGTTCATGGATTCGCGGCTGGCGAAAAATGCAAAGGCCATATTGTGCCTGAACCCGCGCACGTGAGTTGGCCCGGACGGGCGCACCCCGGAGTTGCAGCGGCGGTCTTTATGGTGAATCTTGTCCTTTCTTTTGCGGTGTAACGCCTGCACGCGCAGTGCCCCGGCTATCGAAGCGACGGCCGACTGATCGTCGGGGCGTCCGTCGTCAGTCCATTAATGACTTTCGAAGCAACCGGACGGGTGCCGCCGAGTAAACCGCTTTACCCAGATTCGCTGTCCTCCGCGATTGCCTGGGCGCGCAGAAATATGTCGTCGAGAAGCGTGTTGCGTAATTAGCGATCAAGACCAATTTGTGCAGTCATGCTAGCGCTATCCCCTTGACCTGCTGCTGCGAGAAGTTGGCGGCGGCGAATTTCCAATTGGCGATTTCCCAGAATGCTTTCATGTAGTCCGGGCGGCTATTGCGATAGTCGATGTAGTAGGCGTGTTCCCACATGTCGCATGTCAGCAGAGGAACGTCATAGCCGGTAATCGGCGTTTGTGCATTGCCCGTCACGGCAATGTCGAGCGAACTATCGGGTTTGCGCACGAGCCAGGTCCAGCCCGATCCGAAGTTGCCGACGGCGGCCTTGTCGAAGGCTTCCCTGAATTTGTCGAATGAACCCCACTTTTTTTCGAGGGCCGCGGCAAGATTTCCCTCGGGTAATCCGCCGCCGTCGGGGCTCAGCGAATCCCAGTAGAAATTGTGGTTCCAGGCCTGACCGGCATTGTTGAACATCGTGCCTGACGATCTGCGCACAGTGTCGACGAGGTTCATGTTGGCGAATTCCGTGCCTTCGATCAGCTTGTTCAGCGTCTCGACGTAAGTCTTGTGATGCTTGCCGTAGTGATATTCAAGCGTTTCCTTCGAAATGTGCGGCGCCAGAGCGTCCATGGAATAAGGTAGCGGCGCTTGTTGATGAGGCATGAGTGTCTCCTGAGTAAGTGACGTGCCGGAACGGCAATCATTTGCTAAGGTTCGATGCAGGCATCGCGGTGGAGTTCAAACACGTCGGACTTTTCTTACGCCAAGATGACACGTCTGGTTCGAAGCGATACGAACTATCAGCGGGCTTGCAGCAATGACGGCGTTCCCCACCAATTGCCGTTGTTAGTCGCTGGCGAAGCGTAATGCCAGCTTTATCCCGCGGTGGCTGTAGGCGCCGGGACTACGGCCTCCGGACTATTGCTGTTTGAGAAAAATCCGGGCAAAAGAGTTGACGTGAGTGCCGGCGGCCACCCAAACAGCGGCGGAACTTGCCAGTCAACATGACGCTGCTACGATGCTGTAACGCATAGGTTGCCGGCCTTCACAGAATTGCACCCAATAAAACGAACGCCTTCACTGCTGGTGGGGGAGGATGCGGCAACGCACAGAGGATATTGATCAAAAAAGACGCAAATAGCCATCGCCCGGAGGGGCGGAGGCGGGGTCAGGCCGCCAAGCCCTGGGCGAGCAGATATTCTTCGTAGTTACCCGCATGTATCTTGATGCCAGCCGGCGTCATTTCGATGATGCGGGTAGCCAGAGACGAAACGAACTCGCGGTCGTGCGAGACGAAAATCAGCGTGCCGGTATACTTTTCGAGCGCCGTGTTCAGCGACTCGATGCATTCCATGTCGAGGTGGTTCGTCGGCTCGTCCATCAGCAACACATTGGGTTTCTGCATTGCGAGCTTCGCGAATATCATGCGCTGCTGCTCGCCACCCGAAAGCACGCGCGTGAGTTTGGTTGCGTCTTCGCCCGAGAACAGCATGCGCCCGAGCGCGGCGCGCACCGTCTGATCGTTGTCGTTGGGGCCGCGCCAGTTGGCCAGCCACTCGGCGAGCGTTTCTTTTTCGGTAAACTCGGTGGCGTGGTCTTGCGCGCAATAGCCGGACTTGGCTTTCTCTGTCCAGCGTATGGTCCCGGTGTCGGGCGCGAGTTCGCCGGCCAAACAGCGCAGCAGCGTGGTCTTGCCGATGCCGTTGGGGCCTATGATTGCGATGCGCTCACCCGCTTCGACGCGTATGTTGAAGTTGGTGAGCAGCGGCTTGTCGTAACCCTTGCTTAGCTTCTGCGCTTCGAACACGTAGCGGTGCAGCTTGTCGCGGTCGTCGACGTCGAAGCGGATATATGGATACACGCGTGAAGACGGCTTGATGTCTTCGACTTTGATTTTCTCGATTTGCCGCGCGCGCGACGTGGCCTGCCGTGCTTTGGACGCATTGGCCGAAAAACGGCGCACGAAATCCTGCAGGTCGGCAATCTTCTCCTTGGCCTTGACGTTGGCAGTGAGCATGCCTTCTCGCGCCTGGGTAGCGGCCAGCATGTAATCGTCGTAGTTGCCGGGATAAACGCGGATCTCGCCGTAGTCGACGTCGGCCATGTGGGTGCACACCGCGGAGAGAAAATGGCGGTCGTGCGAAATGATAATCATGGTGCTGTTGCGCTCGTTCAAAATGCCTTCGAGCCAGCGTATGGTGTTGATGTCGAGGTGGTTGGTCGGCTCGTCGAGCAGGAGGATGTCGGGATCGCCGAATAGCGCCTGGGCCAGCAGCACGCGCAGCTTCCAGCCGGGCGCGACTTCGCTCATCGGGCCTTCGTGCTGTTCCATGGGAATACCAATACCCGAAAGCAGGGAACTCGCGCGCGCCTCGGCGGTGTAACCGCCGAACTCGGCGAACTCATGCTCAAGTTCGGCCGCCCGCATGTAATCGTCTTCACTTGCTTCTTCATTGGCGTAAATCGCATCGCGCGCCTGCATGGCCTGCCACATTTCGGCGTGGCCCATCAGCACAACGTCGAGCACGCGCATGTCTTCGTAGGCGAACTGATCCTGCTTCAGCTTGCCGAGGCGCTCGCCGCGGTCGATCGCGATCGAGCCGCCGCTCGGCTCGAGGTCGCCGCCAAGGATTTTCATGAACGTCGACTTGCCGCAGCCGTTGGCGCCGATGAGGCCATAGCGGTTGCCGTCACCGAAGCGTATCGAGACGTTCTCGAACAGCGGCTTGCCGCCGAACTGCATGGTGATGTTGACGGTGCTTAACAAGGTAGATATCCGATCGGTAATTGGGCGGTCGCAGTGCGTGGACGCTGCACAAATGCGCTAAGACTTCTGTGTCTTGAGCCCGGGTGTCAGGTGGGGCGCGAGCGCCTGTATGAGTTGCGAGAAAATCTTCGGATTGCCGGCGACGATGTTACCGGATTCGAGATGGGCGCCATTGCCTTCAAAGTCGCCGACGAGACCGCCCGCTTCGGTGATCAGCAGGCAGCCGGCGGCCATGTCCCACGGCGAGAGGCCGAACTCCCAGAAGCCGTCGAGCCGGCCGGCTGCAACGTACGCGAGATCGAGCGCGGCCGAACCGGCACGGCGCAGTCCCGCCGTCTTTTGCGAGAGATCGCGGAACATCGCGAGGTAAGTATCAATGTTAGAAAATTCGCGGAACGGAAACCCGGTGCCCAGCAGGCCTTTTTGCAGTTTGATGAGCTTGCTGACGCGCAGGCGCTTATCGTTGAGATAGGCGCCGCGGCCGCGCGTCGCCGTATAAAGGTCGTTGCGCACCGGGTCGTAAATCACCGCCTGCGTCAGCACGCCTTTGTGCGAGAGCGCAACCGACACCGCGTATTGCGGAAAACCATGCAGAAAGTTGGTCGTGCCGTCGAGCGGATCGATGATCCACTGAAATTCGGATTTGCCGCTCGTGCCGCTTTCCTCGGCGAGGATTGCATGTGCGGGATAAGCCTCGCGTAACACGCGGATGATTGCTTCTTCGGCGGCGCGGTCCACCTCCGACACGTAGTCATTGGCGGCTTTCTCGGTCACCGCCAGAATGTCGAGATTTTGCGAGGCGCGGTTGATGACGGTGCCGGCGCGGCGCGCGGCTTTCACCGCGATGTTGAGCATGGGGTGGTGCATAAATCAGGTACGGGCGGCGGGCGACGCAGGGCAAATTAACCCGGCGGCCGGCGGAACGCATATCATGGCATTTTTCATGGCGCGTATTTTAAGTGATTCTCAAGTGATTCAAGCTTCTGCGTTAAAAAATATTCGCGTCGTCCTGACGCAGCCAAGTCATCCGGGCAACATTGGAGCGGCTGCGCGCGCGATGAAAACCATGGGGCTGGAGCAGTTGTATCTGGTCAATCCGCGCCACTTTCCGCATGCCGAGGCGGATACGCGCGCAACCGGCGCGCTGGATGTACTGGAGAAAGCGCAGGTTTGCTCCAGCCTGGCGCAGGCGTTGAGCGGTTGCGTGCTGGCGGTCGCGACTTCCGCCCGTCAGCGAGGGTTGCGGCACGAAATGAAAAGCGCGCGCGAGGCGGCCGGTGAATTGTTAGGTGCGGCTGCCGCGCATCCGGTAGCGCTCGTGTTTGGCAACGAAACCGCGGGTCTCAGCAACGAAGAAGCGGCCACATGCCAGCTGTGGGCGTACATTCCCGCCAACGCCGATTTTTCTTCGCTGAATCTCGCTTCGGCCGTGCAGATCTTTGCCTACGAATTGCGCATGGCAATTTCTGATGGCGTACTGCCGCATGTGCCGCAATTTCCTGCGGCAACCCTCGAGCAGGTCGAGCAGCTGCACCGGCATTTCGAAACGACCATGGTGGACACGGGCTTCCTTGATCCGGCGAACCCGAAGCGGTTGCTGCCGCGGTTGCGGCGGTTGCTAGCGCGAGCGCGCCTGGAAGCGGAAGAGGTCAACATCCTGCGCGGATTTCTGAACACTATCGGCAAGCGCCATCTTAAATAGTTAGCGATAGAAAATGCTGCGCCGACTGCAGCATTTCCCAATAGTTGACTGAAATAGTGGGGCAAAGTATGCTGCGCGGCTCTTTGTTTTTAATCATTTATGTTCAACCGACTCCAAGAAGAAATAGCGGTCGTCTTCGAACGCGACCCGGCAGCCCGCAACGCATGGGAAGTCGTGACGTGCTATCCCGGATTTCACGCCCTGCTTGTGCATCGGCTCGCGCACTGGTTGTGGGGTGAGCGGCTGCGCTGGCTGGCGCGCATGGTTTCGCACATAGGGCGCTGGCTGACGGGCATTGAAATTCATCCGGGCGCGACAATAGGGCGGCGCTTTTTTATCGATCACGGCATGGGCGTCGTGATCGGCGAGACCGCCGAGATCGGCGACGACTGCACGCTCTACCACGGTGTCACGCTCGGCGGTACTTCGTGGAACAAGGGCAAGCGACATCCAACGCTGGGGAACGGCGTAGTACTTGGTGCCGGCGCAAAAGTGCTCGGCCCTATCACTGTCGGCGATCGCGCGCGGGTCGGCTCCAATGCAGTTGTCGTGAAGGACGTCCCGCCGGGTGCGACAGCCATCGGAATTCCGGCGCGCATTATCGCGGAACAGGCAGGTGATACAGGCGGCTTTTCGGCGTACGCGGTTGGCAGCGACATGAATGATCCAATCACCAAGGCCATACACGAGTTGATCGATCACAGCGTCAGTACCGACCAACGGCTGGAACAAATTCTTGAGCAGCTTAAACAACTCGGCGCGGACTGCGGCAAGGTTACTCAGCGCGATCAATTCGATGCCAACTACCTGAATAAGATTGTTGACTGATTCAATCGGGTATTGTATAGTCGACTGAATCGATCGTGTATTCAAATCCGTCGCCAAATATCTGATTTGTTGAGAGGTTTAAGATGAGACTGACGACTAAGGGGCGCTTTGCCGTGACCGCTATGGTCGATCTGGGCTTGCATGGTGGTAGCGGTCCCGTGACGTTGGCCGAAATCAGTCAGCGCCAGAAGATCTCGCTCTCGTATCTTGAGCAGTTGTTTGGCAAGCTGCGCCGCAGAGGCCTGGTCGACAGCGTGCGGGGGCCCGGCGGCGGCTATTGCCTCGCCGGAGAGATGGCGCGCACGTCGGTCGCCGATATTATCGTCGCGGTCGACGAGCCGATTGATGCGACACAGTGCGGCGGCAAAGAGAATTGCCACGACGACCATAAGTGCATCACGCACGATTTGTGGGCCAATCTAAACCAGCACATCATCGATTACCTGCGTGCGGTTACGTTGAAGCAGCTGGTCGATGAGCAGAAGGGCAGGCAAAGCGGTATCGCGCAGGTGCATGACATGCGCGATACGTCCCGACGCGAGCGCACGCCGGCGGCCGCCTGATTTGTTAGCGATGAAGCACGTTTATTTCGATCACAATGCGACGACGCCGCTCGACGAGCGCGTGCTGGCCGCGATGATGCCTTATCTGCGCGAGCAATATGGAAATGCGTCTAGCCGCCACGAGTTCGGCACGCTCGCGCGCAAAGCCGTAGACCAGGCGCGCGAGCAGGTGGCCGCGCTGGTCGGCGTGCAGCCGGTGCAGGTAATGTTCACGAGCGGCGGCACCGAGGCCAACAACGCCTTTATCAAGGGCGCTGCCGGCATGTTGAAGCCGAGCCAGATCGCGGTTAGCGCGATCGAGCATCCGTGCGTCGCAAAACCTGCGCAGGAACTGGCCCGCGCGGGCTGGAAATTGCGCAATCTCGGTGTCGATAGTGAAGGCCGTGTCGATCTCGCGGACGTCGCGCAGGCATTGAAAGAACCGACTGCAATAGTTTCCGTGATGCGCGCTAACAATGAGACCGGCGTAATCCAGGACGTTGCCGCAGTCGCGGAGCAGGCGCGGCACGCGGGCGCGTGGGTGCATACCGATGCGGTGCAGGCCCTGGGTAAGATAGACGTCGATTTTGCGGCCCTCAATGTGCACGCAATGACGCTCTCGGCGCACAAGATCTACGGGCCCAAAGGCGTTGGCGCGCTGGTGCTCGACAAGCGCATCGAATTGAAGCCGCTGATCAGCGGCGGCGGCCACGAGCAGGGCATGCGCTCGGGCACCGAAAACGTGGCCGGTATCGTCGGCTTCGGCGCAGCGAGCGAACTGGCGGCAACGCGGGCACATGAATCTGCGCCGCGCCTTGCCGCCCTGCGCGACCGCCTGGAACGCGGCTTGCACCAGTTGGGCGCGGCAATTTTCGGGAAAGGCGCCGCACGCGTGCCGAATACGAGCTACTTCGCCTTTCCGGGCGTCGAGGGCGAAACGCTGGTGATCGAGCTCGACAAGGCGGGGTTTGCGGTGGCGAGCGGTGCCGCGTGCTCAAGCACGAGCACCGAACCGAGCGCAACGTTGCTGGCGATGGGGATCGTGCCCGAGGTCGCGCGCGGCGCGGTGCGCTTCAGCCTCGGCAAGGACAACACGCCGGCTGATGTCGAAGGCTTTTTGCGCGCGCTGGACGGCGTGCTGGCGAAGCTGAAACGTCTGACCGCGGTTGCAGTCTGAATATCTGGCAGCGCTATTAACGATACGGTGAAAACGATGGCCATCACATTAACTGAAAACGCGGCGAAGCAGATTCGTACCCAGCTGGCAAAACGCGGCAAGGGCCTGGGCCTGCGCGTCGGCATCAAGAAAGTTGGCTGCTCGGGTTTCGCCTATACGTTTGACTACGCGGACGACGTGCGCGCCGGCGACCACGCCTTCGAAGGGCACGATGCCAAAGTGGTCGTCGATGCGGAGAGCCTGGATGTGCTCGACGGCGCGCAGCTGGATTTCGTCAAAGAAGGCCTGAAGCAGATGTTCAAGTTCGACAACCCCAACGTCGACGGCACCTGCGGCTGCGGCGAAAGTTTCAATCTCAAGGAAAAGGCTTGAGCTGAGACGCGGCGCAAGCCTGCCTATCTCGCTTCTCGTCCGTCGACAAAGCCCGGTCCATCTATGAGTTCAGTCCTTCAAAATCTGGTCAATCAGCCCTACAAGCACGGCTTCGTCACGGACATCGAGTCAGATGTCGCGCCAAAAGGGCTGAACGAGGACACGATACGGCTGATCTCGGGGAAGAAGAACGAGCCCGAGTGGCTGCTCGATTTTCGTCTGAAAGCCTATGCACAATGGCTCAAGATGGAAGAGCCCAAATGGCCGAACGTGCATTACCCGAAGATCGATTTTCAGGCGATCAGCTATTACTCGGCGCCGAAGCAGAAAAAGCAGCTGAAAAGCATGGACGAAGTCGATCCCGAGCTCTTGCGCACGTTCGAGAAGCTCGGCGTGCCGATGAACGAGCGCGCGAAGCTGGCAGGCGTCGCCGTCGACGTGATATTCGACAGCGTGTCGGTTGCCACTACTTACAAGGCGAAACTCGCCGAAGTGGGCATTATCTTTTGCTCGATATCGGAAGCAGTGCACGACCACCCGGCGTTGATCAAGCAATATCTCGGCTCGGTCGTGCCGGTCGGCGACAATTATTTCGCTGCGCTCAATTCCGCTGTGTTCACGGACGGCTCGTTTTGCTTCATCCCCAAAGGGGTCAAATGCCCGATGGACCTATCGACTTATTTCCGCATCAATACGGAATCGTCGGGCCAGTTCGAGCGTACCTTGATCATCGCCGAAGGGGGCGCGTCGGTGTCGTACCTCGAAGGCTGCACCGCGCCGAAGTTCGATACCAATCAGCTGCACGCCGCGGTAGTCGAGCTCGTAGCGCTGGACAATGCAGACATCAAGTATTCGACGGTGCAAAACTGGTACGCGGGCGACGAGAACGGCGTGGGCGGCATTTATAACTTCGTCACCAAGCGCGGCCTGTGCAAAGGAATCAACTCGCGCATTTCGTGGACCCAGGTCGAGACCGGCTCCGCGATCACGTGGAAATATCCGAGCTGCATCCTGCGCGGCGACAATTCGGTCGGCGAGTTTTATTCGGTTGCGCTGACGAATCATTATCAGCAGGCGGACACCGGCACCAAGATGATCCACATGGGCAAGAACACGCGCAGCACGATCGTCAGCAAGGGCATCTCGGCCGGACATTCCAACAACAGCTATCGGGGGCTTGTCAGGATCGCCCCGACGGCCGCCGGCGCGCGTAATTATTCGCAATGCGATTCAATGCTTATCGGCGACCGCTGCGGCGCCAATACGTTTCCGTACATCGACGTGCGCAATCCGAGCGCCAAGGTCGAGCATGAGGCGTCGACTTCCAAGATCGGCGAAGACCAGCTGTTCTATTTCGCGCAACGCGGCATCGGCGCCGAAGAAGCGGTATCGATGATCATCAACGGATTTTGCAAGGACGTGTTTCAACAACTGACGATGGAGTTCGCCGTCGAGGCGACCAAATTACTCGGTCTCAAGCTCGAAGGAAGCGTCGGATGATTTACCAGGACGGCAAAACGCTGCTCGAAGTGCGCGGCCTCACCGCGACGGTCAACGGCATCGAAATCCTCAAAGGCATCGATCTCACCGTCAAAAGCGGTGAAGTGCACGCGATCATGGGGCCCAACGGCTCGGGTAAAAGCACGTTTGCGAAAGTGCTGGCCGGGCATCCGGCTTATGACGTGACGGGCGGCGAAGTTCTGTTCCAGGGCAAGAGCCTGTTTAATCTCAAGCCGGAAGAGCGTGCACGCGCTGGCGTATTCCTCGGGTTCCAGTACCCGATCGAAATACCGGGCGTCGCTAACAGCCAGTTCCTGCGCCTTGCGTACAATACCGTGCAACTAGAGCGGGGCAAGGATGAGCTGGATCCGCTGGAATTCGACGATTTCGTTCGCGAGAAAATGAAGCTTCTCGAAATGAATCCGGATTTTCTGGACCGCAGCGTCAACGAAGGTTTTTCCGGCGGCGAGAAGAAGCGCAACGAGATACTGCAGATGGCGCTGCTCGAACCCAAGCTGGCGATACTCGATGAAACGGATTCGGGTCTCGACATCGATGCATTGCGTGTGGTTGCCGGCGGCGTGAATCAGCTCGCGAACAAGGACAATGCGGTCATACTCGTCACGCACTATCAGCGCCTGCTGAACTACATCGTGCCTGACTTCGTGCATGTGATGGAGTCCGGCCGTGTCATCAAGACCGGCGGCAAGGAACTCGCGCTGGAACTCGAAACTCGCGGCTACGACTGGGTCAGCGCCGAATACAAGGCCGGCGCAGTGAAAGGTGCGGGGGCGACGGCATGACCGCGGTTGCAACCAACAGCTATCTCGCGAGCCTGCTCGCGGGAAGGCCGCAAGTTCCGCAGAGTCCCCTCGCGTGGTTTAACGATTTGCGCGCGCACGCGGTCGACCGCGTCGGGGCTTTGACAGTGCCGACGACGCGCGACGAGGAATGGCGCTTTACCGATATTTCCCCACTCACGAAAAGTTCTTTCCAACCGGCATACAACGCGGCGCAGGTCGACGCGGCAGACCTTGAACATTTCACATTGCCCGAAGCGGGTGCACGGCTGACGTTCGTCGACGGCGTCTACGTCCCGCAGCTTTCGTTCAACACTGCCGGTATCGTGATCGAAAACATTGCGGATGGCCTGGACAAGCACGGTGCGGCGATGCAGGCGCACCTTGGCCAACAGGCGGCATTCGATGCCAACGCGTTCGTTGCGCTCAATACGGCATTTCTCAATGACGGCGCATTGATCATCGTGCCGCGGGATACGCCGGTCGCGGCGCCGCTGCATATTTTATTTATTGCGACGCAAAAAGAGGCTGCCAGCTACCCGCGCTGCCTGGTGGTCGTCGAGTCTGGCAGCGCCATCACGCTGGTAGAGGACTTTGTGGCATTGCAGGACGATGCGTATTTTACCAACGCGGTCACCGAGATTTCCATTGCCGGCAACGCGAGCGTGAATCACGTGCGGGTGCAGCGCGAAGGCGCGCAGGCTTTTCATATCGCCAATTGCGCGGTATCGCTGGCGCATGCCAGCCGCTACCAGTCGGTGAGTGTCGCGTTGGGCGCGCGTATTTCCCGCTTCAACCTGAACTTACTGCAGGCCGCGGAATGCGCGGAATGCGCGATCGATGGCCTCGCGCTGATCAACGGCACTCAGCTGGCCGATACCCATACCAGCATCGACCATGCGCAACCGCACGGCTCGAGCCGCCAGCAGCATAAATGCATAGTCGACGGCTCGGCGCACGCGGTATTCAACGGCAAAATCATGGTGCGGCAGGGCGCGCAGCTCACGAATTCTTCGCAGTCGAGCCGCAATCTGCTGTTGACCGCCAAGGCGCGCGTCGATACTAAGCCGCAGCTCGAGATTTTCGCGGACGACGTGAAATGCGCGCACGGAGCGACAGTCGGCCAGCTCGATGCCGACGAAGTGTTTTATCTGAAGAGTCGTGGATTGTCGGACGCGGCGGCGCGCAATCTGCTGACCTACGCGTTCGGCGCTGAAATCATCGACCGCATTCCAGTTGCTTCACTCAAACATCGCCTCGAGCAGACTGTGCTCGAACACACGAACCGCCTGTCATGACACTCACCCCGACCGCACTCAAAACCCGTTCCGCAGCAGCCCTCGATGTCGAGCGCGTGCGCGCCGATTTTCCTATCCTGAAATTGAAAGTCGGCGGCAAGCCGCTGGTCTATTTCGACAATGCGGCCTCGAGCCAGATGCCGCAACCGGTGATCGACCGCTTCGTGCGCTACCAGAGCTCGCAGCACGCAAACATACATCGCGGCGTGCATTATCTGTCGGAGACGGCGACCGGCGAATACGAGGAGGCGCGGCGCAAGCTCCAGCGCTTCATCAATGCACGCGAAGAGCGTGAAGTCATATTCACGAGCGGCACCACCGAATCGATCAACCTGGTGATGCACGGCTATGGGCGCAAGTTCATCGGCAAAGGCGACGAAATCATCCTGACTACGCTCGAGCACCATTCGAACATCGTGCCGTGGCAGATGCTGGCCGAGGAGAAGGGCGCGAAGATTCGCGTCGTGCCTATCAACGATGCGGGCGAGCTGCTGGTCGACGAGTATGAAAAGTTGTTCAACGAGCACACCAAATTCGTCGGTGTGATGCACGTGTCGAATGCGCTTGGCACGATCAATCCGATCAAAGAGATGATTGCATTCGCGCACGCGCGTGGCGTGCCGGTGCTGGTCGACGGCGCGCAGGCGGCGCCGCATATGCGCGTCGACGTGCAGGATCTTGATTGCGATTTCTATGCGTTCTCCGGCCATAAGCTCTGCGGTCCGACGGGCATCGGAATCCTGTACGGCAAAGCGGCCATCCTCGAGCGCATGCAGCCATTCAAGGGCGGCGGCGACATGATCCTGTCCGTCACATTCGAGAAAACCACGTACAACGCGATCCCGCACAAATTCGAAGCCGGCACGCCGCCGATAGCCGCTGCGATTACGCTGGGCGCCGCCGTCGATTATCTGACGGCAATTGGCATGGACAGCATCGCGGCTCACGAGATCGATTTGCTAAACTATGCGACCGAACAGGTCAACACCATGCCGGGCGTGCGCATCATCGGGACCGCTGAGAAGAAGGCGGCGGTGCTGTCGTTCGCCATTGATGGCGTGCACCCGCATGATGTCGGCACGCTGCTCAACCAGGATGGTATCGCGATACGCACCGGCCACCACTGCGCGCAGCCGGTGATGCAGCGCTTCAAGGTGCCGGCGACTTCGCGCGCGTCGTTCGCGTTTTACAACAGCATGGCCGAAGTCGACGCGCTGATTGCCGGTATCCACATCGTGCAAAAGGTCTTCGCATAATGGCGGACCCGAAGGCGCTCTACCAGGAAGTGATCCTCGATCACAACAAGAAGCCGCGCAACTACGGCGCGCTCGAGGACGCCACGCACAAGGCCGAAGGGCACAACCCGTTGTGCGGCGACCACCTGACGCTGGCGCTAAAGCTCGACGGCGAGCAGGTCGGTGCGATTGCATTCACCGGCGAGTCGTGCGCTATCTGCAAGGCCTCGGCTTCGATGATGACCGCGGCCGTCAAAGGCAAGACGCGCGGCGACGCTGAAATGCTGATTCACGAATTCCGCGAAATGGCTACCGGCGCGCTCGACTATGCCAATACGCCAAATCATCTCGGCCGCCTCACGGTATTTGCCGGTGTGCGCGACCTGCCGACGCGCGTCAAATGCGCGATCCTGCCGTGGCATACGCTGCACGCCGCATTGAATTCAGTCAGCAGCACGTCGACCGAAGCCGCGGACGATCCGATGCACGCGCCGATCGGCGACGCCTGAGACCCGCATGCCGAAAATAGCCGAAATCGAAGGCACGCCCAATCCGAACGCGATGAAATTCATCCTCAAGGAGCCGTTGACCTGGGGAATCACGCGTTCATACGACAACGCCGGGCAGGCCAAGGACGATCCGCTCGCCAGTCAGTTGTTCGATATCGAGCATGTCACCAACGTGTTCTACGTCGATCACTGGATCACCGTCACGCAGGATGGCAGCGCGGACTGGCATGAATTGCAGCGCAAGCTTGCGGAACCGATACGCGCCGCAGCGGCGGCGGACGAACAGACGGCAATGGCGACCGCGGAATCTGCCGCAAACCTGGCCGGCTTGAGCCCGCAGGACCAGGAGCGGCTGGACAGGATAAACGAGCTCCTCGACGAGCAGATCCGGCCGTACCTGCAGGGCGACGGCGGCGACCTCTATGTGATGGGTCTCGAAGGCAACACGCTCACGGTGCACTACCAGGGCGCGTGCGGCAGCTGCCCGAGTTCGCTGTCCGGCACGCTTGCCGGCATCGAAAATCTGGTCAAATCGATAGAGCCCGATATAGAAGTCATTGCGGTGTAGCGCATGCCTGAGGGGCCGCTAAAAAATAAAACTACGGAGGAGTTGCGATGATTTTCTGCGCCCTTGGCACGCATGCACTGCGCTGTATCGCGGGTGTACTGGCATCGATTGCATTGACAGCGGGTGCGCAGAGCCCGTACCCGAATAAACCCATACTGGTTGTTGCCGGCTTCACGGCCGGCGGCGACGCCGATATCGCGGCGCGCAACCTGACGAGTGTCATGCCGAAATATACCGGCCAGAATGGCGTCGTGCTCAATAAGGTCGGCGCCAGTGGTGCGATCGCCTCCGAGTACGTAAAGAAAGCGGCGCCGGACGGCTACACGATGTTGCTCGCGCGTGTGGGCTCGCAGGCCACGCTGCCGGCGCTGAAGCCCGACCTTGCCTACAAATGGAACGACTTCACGTTCCTCGGCCTGCTGGAACTCAATCCGTACGTGTGCGCAGTGCGCGCCGATTCGCCATACAAGACGTTCGGCGATCTGGTCGAGGGCATCCGCAAAAATCCCGGCCGACTCAAATACAGCACAGCGGGCGTCGGCACCATCCACGAAATGGGACCGCAGATGCTGTTCGATATCCTGAAGCTCGGCAAGGACGCGGGTATCCAGGTCCCGTACAAAGGCGGCGGCGATGCCACCGTCGCATTGCTATCGGGCGAGGTCGATATCAATTGCACGAACCTCGGCACCGCGCTGTCGTTCATCAAAGGCGGACAGCTTCGCGCGCTGATGACGACGACGCCGGAGCGGTACAAGGAGATTCCCAACGTGCCGACCGCCAAAGAGGCCGGCTATGTGCAGCTCGAGCGCATCATCGGTTGGAGCGCAATTTACGGCCCGCCAGCCATGGATAAAAACCTCGTCGCCTACTGGCGCGACGTATTACAGAAAGTAGCGCGCGATCCGCAATGGATCACTGCGACCGAGCGCACCGGCTCGGTGCCGCGCATCCTGCGGCCGGAGGAAACGGCACGCTTCGCCAGGGAGCAGTTCGAAACCTACGACCGTCTCGGCAAGGCGATCGGCCTCGTATTGAAATAAATAGAGGGCTTTTTCTAGTGCGGGGCGCGTTCCTTAATTGAAAAGATTGAGCACGCCATCGAGACCGACATAAGTTAGCGCGTGGATCGCTTGCGCGCGCACGACGGGTTTCGCGTGATAAGCGACGCTGACCCCGGCCTCCGCCATGAATTTCAGATCGTTCGCGCCGTCGCCGAGCGCGAGCACCTGCGCTTTCTCCAGGCTCAGCTCGTTGCGCAGATCGGTCAACGCATCGCGCTTGACGTCCGCGTCGACGATATCGCCGATGACTTCGCCGGTGAGCTTGCCGCCGTCGATCGCCAGCACGTTGGAGCGCGTGTGGTCGAGTCCGAGTCGTTTCTGCAGGCGCTCCGTGAAGAATGTAAAGCCGCCAGACACGAGCAGCGTTTTAATGCCGAGCTGGCTGAAACGCGCGAGCATGACATCGGCACCTGGCGACAGGCGCAGCCGCTCGTCGTACACGCGCTGCAGCGCGCTGGAGTCCAAACCTTTCAACAGGGCAACGCGGCGGCGCAGGCTTTGCTGGAAATCCAGCTCGCCGCGCATCGCGGCCGCGGTGATCGCGGCGACTTGCGGTTTCAGGCCCTGAATATCGGCGATTTCGTCGATGCACTCGATGGTGATGAGGGTCGAGTCCATGTCCATCACGCATAGCTTGATATCCGCGAGCTTGCGGTCGGGCGGCACGAATGCATGATCGAGATGCGCGTTTTCGCAATACGGAGCGATAGCCGGATCGGGTTTCGCATCGCGCAGCCGGAACGCCGTCGGCGTGATCGCTTCGATCGCGTACGCACCGGCCAGCTTGGCCAGTGCTTTGAGGTCAGGCGTTCCGATCTCGACGCCTTGTATAACCAGATTCATAATTAATTATACCGAGGGGGCGGGCGCTACCGGTCAAGCAGCGCGGGCAGTTCGCGAATATTGCGCAGAACTTGATGAGCGCCGGGGAAGTCGGCGTCCGCGGTGAGGCCATTCGGTATGACGACGCATTTGATGCCTGCGCCGATCGCCGCCGTCAGCCCGCGCGGCGTGTCTTCAATTGCGATGCACTCTTCTGCCCGGAAACCTGTTTTCGCGATGCCGGCGACGTACGGCTCGGGGTCCGGTTTGGAATTCCCGTAATCCTCGCGCGCGAGCACAAAGTCGAAATAGGGCAGCAGGCCGGTGCCCGAGTGAATGATGTCGAAGTGGCGGCGCTGGCAGCTCGTTACGATTCCCATGGCGTAGCGGCCGTGCAGGGATCGCAGCACATCCTCGACGCCGTCAATAGTGTGCTTGCGTGCGCGCAGTAGATCGCAGTACAGGTCGTCGCGCTCAGAGCGCATGTGCGCAAGCTCCGCTTCTGAATAGCCTTTTTTTTCGGCAAGCAGGTGCCACGCGCCGCGGTTCTGGCTCAGGAACAGCTCGCGGTACTGCTCATCGGTGAGATGAAAGCCGGCTTTTGCCATGATCGCGCGGGTTGCGTCGCGGTATAGATGCTCGGTGTCGACCAGCACGCCGTCGTTGTCCCACAGAATGGCTTTGAACATCAGGCAGTCAGCTCCGCAAATATCTGCTTCACTTTGGCGACTCTTTCCGCCACCTCGTGCAGGTCGGCGCTGACCTTGATGCGGTCGGGCCCCGCAAGCTTGTAATGCTTGTTCTTGTGTATGAGCCGCATGATTTTCGCCGCATCGATCGGCGGGTTGGGCACGAACTGCAGCTGCACGCCGGATTCCGACGCGTCTATGCGCGCGATGCCGAGCGGCTTGCCGAGTACGCGCAGGCGGTGGCTTTCGAGCAGTGTCTTCGCGTGCTCGGGCGGCAGGCCGAAACGATCGATCAGCTCTTCGTGCATGAGGTCGAGTGCTTCGGCGGTTTCGCAGTTGGCGAGCCGCTTGTAGATCACGAGTCGCTCGTGAATGTCGTTGCAGTAACCGTCGGGTAGCAGTGCCGGCGCGTGCAGGTTGATTTCCGTCGTGATGCCGAGCGGGGCGGACAGGTCCGGCTCGACGCCTGCCTTAAGTGACTTGACCGCGGTATCGAGCATCGCGCAATACAAATTGAAGCCGACCTCCTGCATCTCGCCCGATTGCGAATCGCCGAGCACTTCGCCGGCGCCGCGGATCTCGAGGTCGTGCATGGCGAGGAAAAAACCGGAGCCGAGCTCTTCCATCTGCTGTATTGCTTCCAGCCGTTTCTTGGCCTGGCTCGTGATATCGCCCTCATCGGGCAACAGCAGGTACGCATAGGCCTGATGGTGCGAGCGGCCGACGCGGCCGCGCAACTGGTGCAGTTGCGCAAGGCCGAACTTGTCGGCGCGGTTGATGATGATGGTATTGGCGGTGGGCACGTCGATACCGGTCTCGATTATGGTCGTGCACAGGAGAATGTTGAAGCGCTGCTGGTAGAAGTCGCGCATCGCCATTTCGAGTTCGCGTTCGCGCATCTGGCCGTGTGCGATGCGGATGCGCGCTTCCGGCACAAGGCGCGCGAGGCTTTCCTCGGCGACGGTGATTGTGTCGACGTCGTTGTGCAGGAAATAGACCTGGCCGCCGCGCTTCAATTCGCGCAGGATGGCCTCGCGGATCAGGCCTTTGCTGGTGCGCGCGACAAAAGTCTTGATCGCGAGCCGGCGCTGCGGCGCGGTGGCGATCACCGAGAAGTCGCGTAGCCCCTCTAGCGCCATGCCCAGCGTGCGCGGGATGGGCGTCGCGGTCAGCGTCAGCACGTCGACCTCGGCGCGCAGCGCTTTGAGCTTTTCTTTTTGCCGCACGCCGAAACGGTGTTCCTCGTCGATGATGACGAGGCCGAGGTTCCTGGGCTTGATGTCCTGCTGCAGCAGCTTGTGCGTGCCGATCACGATGTCGACTTTGCCTTCGCTCAGCGCGGTGAGCGTCTCGGCAACCTGTTTCGGCGAGCGGAAGCGCGACAGCTCGGCAATTTTCACCGGCCAGTCGGCAAAGCGGTCGGAAAACGTATTGAAGTGCTGCTCCGCGAGCAGCGTGGTCGGCACCAGCACCGTGACCTGCTTGCCCTCGCTGACCGCCACGAACGCAGCGCGCAGCGCGACCTCGGTCTTGCCGAAGCCGACGTCGCCGCAGATCAGGCGGTCCATCGGCTTGCCCTGCTGCAGGTCATTCAGCGTGGCCGTGATCGCGGCGCGCTGGTCCGGCGTCTCTTCGAACGGGAATGCGTCGCTGAACGCTTCGTAGTCGTGCTGCTGCAGTTTGAACGCGTGCCCTTCGCGCAGCGCGCGCTGGGCGTAAAGGTTCAGCAACTCGGCCGCCGTATCGCGCACCTGCGCGGCGGCTTTCTTTTTGGCCTTGTCCCACTGGCCGCTGCCCAGATCGTGCAACGGCGCCGTTTCCGCGGGCGCGCCGCTGTAGCGGCTGATCAGGTGCAGTTGCGACACCGGCACGTAAAGCTTGTCGCCGCGCGTGTATTCGAGCGTCAGAAACTCCGTGGCGCCATCGCCGAAATCCAGGTTCTGCAGTCCGAGATAGCGCCCGATGCCGTGTTGCAGATGGACGACCGGGTCGCCTACCTTGACCTCAGACAGATCGCGCAGCATGCCTTCGCTCGAGGTCTTGCGCACTTCGCGCTCGCGGCGCGCGCGCACCTGCGAAGCGTAAAGCTCGTTCTCGGTGACGACCGCGATGCCGAGCGTCTTGTGTATAAAGCCTGCGGCCAGTGGTGCAACGCCCAGCATCACCGGCGCGGTCGCAGCCAGAAACTCGGCAAACGTCGCTACCGGCGCGGGCTTGACGCCGTGTTCGGTAAAGTATCCCTGCATGGTTTCACGACGGCCGAGCGCTTCGGCTGCCAGCAGAACGCGTCCGTCGTAGTTACTGATGAATTTCTGCAGCTTGTCTATGGGATTTTCCGCGCGCCGGTCCACGGCGACCGCAGGCAGTTCGTCGGTGTCGATGTCATCGCCGGCAGCGGGCGCCGCAATGATCTCGACGCGCACGAATTGTTTGATCGCGCCGAAAAATCCGTCCGTCGTCAGAAACAATTCCGCGGGCGGCAACAGGGGCTGGCTACGGTCGCCGCCGAGCAGGTTGAAACGCGCCTGCGTGTCCTGCCAGAATTGAGCGATCGCCGGCTCGACGTCGTGATGCAGGACGATCGTCGTTGCCGGCGGCAGGTAATCGGTCAGCAGTGCGGTGTGCTCGAAAAAAAGCGGCAGATAGTATTCGACGCCGGCGGGCGCGATGCCGTTGCTGACGTCTTTATACAAGCGCGAACGCGACGGATCGCCTTCGAAGCGCGCGCGAAAGTTGCGACGGAAGAGCGTCTGCGCGTCTTCGTCGAGCGGAAACTCGCGTGCCGGCAGTAAACGCACTTCGTTTACTTTGTAGATGCTGCGCTGGGTGTCGACGTCGAAGCTGCGGATCGACTCGATCTGCTCGTCGAAGAGATCGATGCGGTAAGGCAGCGCGCTGCCCATGGGGAACAAGTCGATCAGGCCGCCGCGAAAACTGTATTCTCCCGGCGACAGCACCTGCGCCACATGCGAATAGCCGGCGACGGTCAGTTGCTTGCGCAGAACGTCGGCGGCGAGCTTTTCGCCCTGCTTGAAGAAGAATGTGCGTGCGGCGAGGTATTCAACGGGCGTCAGCCGGTAGAGCGCCGTTGTAACCGGCACGATCGCAATATCGAATGCCTGCTGCGTGATCTGGTAGAGCGTTGCGAGGCGCTCCGATACCAGATCGTGGTGCGGCGAGAAGCTGTCGTAGGGCAGCGTTTCCCAGTCCGGCAGCAGATGGACTTTCAGCGCCGGATCGAAATAGGGGATTTCATCGAGCAGGCGCTGCGCGTCGGCCGCGGTCGCCGTTATCACGAGCAGCGGCCGCACCTTGCCCGCCAGTTCGGCGAGCGCAAGCGCATCGGCCGAGCCGTGATACGGGCCCGCCCAGGTTTTGTGGCCGGGCAGCTGTGCTTCCATCAGCATTCTGCGAGTTGCAAAAAAGCGGGGATTATACAGGCGATTATCGGTGCGTTCTGCCGGAATCCCGATGAGACAACCGCGGGCTGGTAAAGTATCCGGGAGATTTTGACATCCGTTAAATCAATGAGGGGAAGCGCATGACGCAAATCAGACGCGTGGTCACCGGCCACGACGCCAACGGCAAAGCCATCGTACTGTCCGACGGTCCCGTGCCGACGGTCCACGGCAATCCAATCCGTCCGGGGCAGCTTTCATTTGAAGTCTGGAAGACTCACGCGGCGCCCGTGCCGCTGGCGGCCACCGAGCCTGAGCCGACGACGGGACCGCGTTCGCTGCAGCCACCGCGCCAGGGCACATTGTTCCGCATCTCCGTGGTGCCGCCGGAAAGCGAAGAGACGCGCAAGCTCACGCCCGAGCAGGCGCGCGAACTCTTCAAAAAGAGCGGTGCCGGCGATGCTTCGACTTTTGGACGGGGCGGCCGCCATCCGATGATGCACCGGACCGAAACGGTAGACTACGCGGTAGTACTCGAAGGTGAAATCACGCTGCTGCTCGATGAGGGCGACATTACGCTAAAGGCCGGCGATGTCGTCATCCAGCGCGGCACCAGCCACGCGTGGAGCAATCGCTCAGGCAAGGAGGTCAAGATGCTCTACGTATTGATCGACGGCGACTTTGCGCCCGATCTCGACGGGAAGTTCTGGACCGGTAGCGAGTGACCCGTATTTCCAGCAAACCGCCAGCGCCTCGTGACTTCGTATCAGCGTTCCAGCGCGACGCGCATGCCCGTTTCGCGTATTACTTTCGCCCACTTCGCTTGTTCGGCGGCGATGAACGCACGAAATTCTTCCGGCGTTCCGTGCGCAATGTCGGCGCCCGCCGCGGCGAAGCGCTCGCGTGTTTCGGCGGAGGTCAGGACACGCACCAGCTCCGCATTCAGTTTCGTGACGAGCGCGCGCGGCGTGGCAGACGGCGCGAGCACGCCGTTCCAGATGTTGGCCTGATAGCCTGGAATGCCCGATTCGGACACGGTGGGGATTTCGGGGGCCAGCGGCGAGCGTTTGAGACTGGTCATCCCGAGCGCTTTCAGCTTGCCTGCTTTGACGTAGGCGAGCACCGCGGTCATGCTCGGATAGAAGAGCTGAACGTGGCCGCCGAGCACGTCGGTGGTCGCCTGAGCGGTGCCTTTATAGGTCACATGTACGATATTGACGCCGGTCATGAAATTGAACAGCGCGCCGGCAAGATTGGCCGGTGAGCCCTGGCCTGAAGTCGCGTAATTCAATTGGCCCGGCCGCGCTTTGGCCAGCGCAATGAGTTCTTTCACGGTCGAAGCAGCGAGTCCTGGATACGCCGCAAGGATGAGCGGCGTCGAGCCGACGATGGTTATGGGCGCGAGGTCACGCTGCGCGTCGTACGGCATTTTGTTCAGCAGGCTGGGGTTGGTCGCCAGCGAACTGGCGACGAGCACTAACGTATAACCGTCGCCCGGCGCTTTCGCGGCGAGCTCGGTGCCGATTATGCCGTTGGCCCCAGGGCGATTGTCGATTACCACCTGTTGCCCGATGTTTTCGCTCAGGTGCTGTCCGACCAGGCGCGCCATAATGTCGGCATTGCCGCCGGCAGCGTAGGGCACGATCAAGCGCAACGGACGGGCGGGAAATTCAGCGCTTGCCGCGTATGTGCTGATATTCGAACAAGCGCAGATGGCAGCGCCGGCAATCATCGTTCTCGCATTCATTCAATGCGCACGCCGGCCGCCTTGATCACCTTTGCCCATTTTGGAATTTCATCACGCACGCGCGCGCCGAATTCCTTCGGTCCGTAATAATAGGGCTCGACACCCTGGCGGCCGAGCTTTTCGATGATGTCGGGGTCGCGCAGTGTTGTCTGCACCTGACTTGTCAAACGTTCGAGTATCGGCGCCGGTGTCTTCGCCGCCGCGACGAGGCCATACCACAGCGTCGCTTCATAGCCCGGCACGCCGGCTTCCGCGATCGTCGGCGCATCAGGAACGGCCGGCGAACGCTTCGCCGTCGTCACAGCGAGCAGCCGCAGTTTGCCGCCTTTCACATGCGGTAGCACCGACAGCATTGACGAAATCATTAGCGGAATCTGCCCGCCGAGCAGTTCGGTCACGGCGGGGGCCGTGCCTTTGTAAGCGATGTGCTCTGTTTTGACGCTGGCCATCATGTCGAACAACGCCATCGCGATATGACCGACCGAGCCGTTGCCGGAGCTGCCGTAGCTGTAAAAGCCGGGTTTCGCCTTGGCGAGCGCGATAAATTCCCTGACCGATGTCGCCGGCACGGATGGATGCAAGACCATCATCTGCGGCGACAAAGCGACCAGCGCGACCGGCGCAAAGTCGCGCAAGGTGTCGTACGGCAGCTTCGCGTAAAACCCGGCATTGGTGACAAAACTGTTTGGCACGAGCACGAGAGTGTGGCCGTCGGGCGCGGACTTGGCGACGATTTCGGTGCCGACGATGGTGTTCGCGCCCGCACGGTTATCGACGATTACGCGCTGGCCCAGGCCTTCACCCATCTTTTCGGCGATCAAACGCGCCAGCACATCGTTGCCGCCGCCCGGTGGGTAGGGCGAGATCAGGCGAATGGGGCGATTCGGAAACGGGTGCGCGCCGACGGCGGCCGCAAAAAAGAGGGCGCACCCCGCTGCGATGCAGGTGTGATATCGGTTCGACATATCAGCGCCGGTTGATTGCGACCGGAATTCGCTGCCGGCCAAACTGCCCTTGAAAGTTTTCGAACGCGCCGGCAACTGCGGTGCCGCAGTGCGGACAGGCGCCCTCAGGCGTCAGTTCGTAAGCGTTGATCTGGTGCCAGTCGCGCACGATCAGCGCGGCCTTGCAGCCCGTGCAAAACGTCGTCCCGCCTTCGGTGTCGTGGATATTGCCGGTATAGACATAGCGCAGGCCGGCGGCCAGCGCGATGTCGCGCGAGCGCTGGAGCGTGGCCGGTGGTGTGGGTGGCAGATCGTTCATTTTGTAGTCAGGATGGAAGGCAGTGAAATGCAGCGGCACGTCGGGACCCAACTCGCGCATGATCCAGTCGCACATCGCCGTGATCTCGGCAGCGGAATCGTTCTTGCCCGGGATGAGCAAGGTCGTGATTTCGAGCCAGACGTTAGTTTCGTGCTTCAGATAAACGAGGGTGTCGAGTACTGGTTGCAGGCGCGCGCCGCATAGTTTGAAGTAAAACTCGTCGGTGAACGCTTTCAGGTCGACGTTGGCAGCGTTCATTTTCGCATAGAAGTCGCGCCGCGGCGTCGCGTGCATATAGCCGGCGGTGACTGCCACGGTCTGCACGCCGCGCGCATGGCAGGCTTCTGCGACGTCCATCGCATATTCGGCGAAAATGACCGGATCGTTATAGGTGAAAGCGATGCTTTTGCAGCCGCCCGCGACGGCGGCTTCAGCGATCGCTGCCGGCGTTGCCTGATCGGCGAGGCGGTCCATGTCTTTAGACTTGCTGATGTCCCAGTTCTGGCAGAACTTGCAAGCGAGATTGCAGCCCGCCGTGCCGAACGAGAGCACGCTGGAGCCGGGATAGAAATGATTGAGCGGCTTTTTCTCGATCGGGTCGATGCAAAAGCCGGACGAGCGGCCGTAAGTCGTCAGCATCATCCAGTCGCCCTGGCGCTGGCGCACGAAACAGGCGCCGCGCTGGCCTTCGTGCAGCTTGCAGTCACGCGGGCACAAGTCGCATTGCATGCGGCCGTCGTCGAGCATGTGCCACCAGCGCCCGGCGTAGCTCACGCTATTCGGCGGCGTCCTCGCGCCATTTCGTGACCGTGTAGCGCGAAAGTTTTACCGCCGGGTCCCAGAAATCCGGCGGCAGGCCAGCCTTGTGCTTGAGGTGGCCCATGAATAGATGCACATCGCGAAAATCTTCCCATACCTGCGGCAGAAAAGTGCTGCGATGATGGCCGTACTGGAAAATTATGCCGTCAATACCCGGCCGCAGTTGCGCGAGCGCCGCTGCTTCGTCGCTGGCGACGACCGGTGATACAGGCGACAGCACCGAGACCTCGATCTTGATGTCCTTGAATTCCGCCGGAGTCACCGGCTTGAAGCGTGGGTCGCGGAACGCGGCAGCGATGGCATTGGCTTGAACATCCGCGCCAAGCGCGCGGTGCGCTTCCAGCGTGCCGATGCAGCCGCGGAGCTCGCCGTTTTTATTCAGCGTGACGAACGTCGCGCCTTGTTGCTCGAGCCAACGCGCATCGGCGCGCGTATCGACGGGCAGGTCCAGTTGCTGCGCGATGGCAGCGCGTGCGAGCGGCAGAAGCACGCTGCCTGCGTCGGGCGGTACTTCGATCGTTTCATCGCCGTACAGCATGGCGCGCGCATCCTTTTCTGTCGCTGGCGACTCGTTGAATGCGAATGCGCCGTAGCCGACGACGCGGCTGCGGTCGCCCGCCGTGTCGCCCGAGTTGCGCAGGTCGATGAGTTGCGGCACAAGGCCGCGGTTGCGCGCGGTCTGCAGCAGGCCGTTGACCGGCGTGCCGCCGCAGGCCTGCTCGTGCGTGATGGCCGGGCGCAAATGCAGAATGGAATCGGCGGTCGCGCGGTCGACGGCTTGCGCGTCAGCATAGTTCAGGTGGTGCGACAAATCGGAACTGATCACAATCAGGGTTTCGGCGCCGCCCCACAGGGCGTCGAGCACCTGCGCGACTTCGGCCGTGGTTGCATCGCCGACAGCCAGCGGCACCAGCGTAAATTTGTCGAGCGCCTTTTGCAGAAACGGCAGATGTACTTCAAGCGAGTGTTCCTGTGCGTGGGCCGTCGCGCTGACGGTGATTTGCGGAAAACGCTGCAATACCGCGACCGCTGCAGCATCGATTGCTATCGCGCCCAATGGTGTTGCCAACGCCTGCGCGGCGGGTAGCGCCAGGCCGCGCACCGGCACGCGGTGCACGGGGCCGAGCAGCACGACGCGAGTGATGATGGCGCGGGCCGGCGCAAGTCGCGCATAGACCGCGGCCGCGATCGGGCCCGAATAAATATAACCGGCGTGAGGCGCAATAATAGCTTTCGGCACCGGGTGCCCGCGGGCGTCCGGTTCTGCGCGCGCCAGCAGCGCAGTCACGTCACGCGCGAGTTCACCCGCGGCAACCGGATAAAAAATCCCGGCGACGGCAGGGGGTCGGACGTTCATGGCCTGGTCCTCATCGTCACGAATTATAGATGAGGCGGGTGGCGCAAATTATCAAGGCGCGTAGCCGTATTGGCCGCGTTCAAAGGCAGGCATTTGCCCCCGTCATGGAAGTGGCGTCCAGCGCGCGCAGCGAGCGCGGTTATGGCAGTAACATATTGAACTGCTGATACAATCGCCGTTGCGCTCACTCCACCATGCCATGTCGAAACTCTACGCCCTGATTCCCGCCGCCGGCAGCGGCTCGCGTATGGGCGCCGGCCTGCCGAAGCAATACATGGCGCTGGCCGGTAAGCCGCTGCTTTATCACGCGCTGAACACATTGTGCGCGAACCGCGAGGTCGAGCGTGTGTTCGTTGTCCTGGCGCAAGGCGACGAGCGGTTTGCGCAACTCGACTGGCAGCCGCTCACGTCGCGCATCGAACCGTTGTACTGTGGCGGCGAAACGCGTGCAGCAAGCGTGTTCAATGGACTGCTCGCCGTGCGCGACGAGGTGGGCGCGGAGGACTGGATGCTGGTGCACGACGCGGTAAGGCCTTGCTTGCCGCCGGAAGCGTTGGCGCGCCTCATCGACATGGTGCGCCAAGAAGAGACCGGCGGCCTGCTGGCGATGCCGGTGGTTGATACCCTGAAGCGCGCGGACGCCGGGGGCTACGTGGTGCAAACCGAGGGGCGCGAGCAGCTGTGGCAGGCGCAGACGCCGCAGATGTTCCGCTATCGCCTGTTGCTTGAAGCGTTGCGTGCGATTGATCCCGCACTCGCGACCGACGAAGCGCGTGCGATCGAACAACTCGGCCTGCGGCCGAAGCTGGTAGCGGGCGATAGCCGCAATCTGAAAGTCACTTATCCGCAGGACATCGCACTGGCGGAACTACTGTTAGGCAGCCTGGAGCGCACATGAGAATCGGCCAGGGCTTCGACGCGCACGCGCTGAAAGCGGGGCGCAAACTCGTCATCGGCGGCGTGACCATACCGCACGACAAAGGGCTGGACGGTCATTCGGACGCCGACGTGCTGCTGCACGCGGTGTGCGATGCGTTGATAGGCGCGGCGTCTCTCGGCGATATCGGGCGGCATTTTCCGGACAGCGACGCGAAATACAAAGGTGTCGACAGCCGCGAGCTTTTGCGCGCCACCGCTGCGCTGCTGGCGAAAAACGGCTGGCGGGTGGTGAATGTGGACGCGACGATCATCGCGCAGGAGCCGCGCATGGCGCCGCACGTTGCCGTTATGGCCGCGAACATCGCCGCCGATCTTGGCGTGCCCGTGCGCGACGTCAACGTGAAAGCCAAGACAACCGAAAGGCTGGGCTTCACGGGGCGCGCCGAAGGCATCGCCGCCGAAGCGGTCGCATTGATCGAACCGTTGCCGGCAAAAAGCTGAGCAGCGGCGCGCGCACGTCCGGCACGGCATGCCGCGAGTCTTTTTTGCATTGTGGCCGGACGATGGGGCACGCGACGCGCTGGATCTCGCTGCGCACGAAGCGCGGCGAACCGGTGGCGGCCGCGCGATGCAGCGGAACAATTTGCATCAGACGCTCGTGTTCATCGGCGACGTCGAGGACAAGATCGTTGCCACGCTCAAAGCGCTCGCGAGCCGCGTGGCGGCGTCGCCGTTCACGCTCGAGTTCGGCATAACCGGTTACTGGCGACACAACCACATCGTGTGGGCGGCGCCGGTAGCGATGCCGCCGGCGCTGACCGGATTGGTGATGGCGCTCGAGCAGGAACTCGCTAATGCGGGCGTCACTTTCGATCGCCGCGATTATTTTGCGCACATCACTCTATTGCGCAACGCACGCGCCCCGGCGCATTTGCCCCGCTTGCATTTCGCATGGCCGGCGCGCGACTTCGTGCTGCTTGAATCCGCGCGCGGACCGCGCGGCGTGGAATACCGCGTCGTCGGGCGCTGGCCGTTGACCGGCTGACGCGAGGGCGCTATTTCGCGGGCGGCGCCGCTTTGGCAGGCGTTTTGTGTACCGGGGCTGCCTTGCCCGCCGGCGCCGCGCCGGCAAGATCCTCGACCAGTTGTATGGTGCCGGCGACAAAAGTCTGCTGCGGGTTGTCACGGCAATATTGATCGAAGTAGCGGTACAAATCCTCGCCGCCGGGAAACGCGCCGACTTTCACCTGGTGCGACGCGTTGGCGTAGTTATGTCCCGACACAAACCCGCGCGCCCAGATTTCGTACTGCTGGCGCACGAGCTTGTTGCCTGCCGATTTGGTCCATGCCGCGCAGGCGGCGTTGTCCGCCGAAAAAATTATATTGATCGGCGGCAGGTCGGCTGCGAGCGCCGGGACAGCTGCCAGCACACCGGCGATGGTCAGAATTGCTCTCATGAGGGTCTCCGCAACGCGCAAACTTGCACCGGGTAATGCTAGCAGTTTTCATTGCGCGTGGACGTATAATGAAACTCCCGCCGGTTGATTATCGAGGGTTGGATGGAGCACTACATCGAGGTCTTTCGCCGCAGCGCCGGCGACAAGGGCAATACGGGCGACTATCTGCTGCTGCCCGAATGGGGCGACGCCGAATGGCGCAAGCTGCTGGAGGCCACGACCGTGCGTCCCTACAAGGCAAGCGAGGTGGTGATACAACGCGGCGTTGCTGACCGCGTGCTGTATTTCGTCGCCGCCGGCGCGCTCGAAGTAGGCGTTACTTATGTTGACGGTGTCAGCATCAGCCCGCTGGCCAAGATCGGCGCCGGCAGCGTCATCGGCGAGCAATCATTCTTCGACAGCGAGCCGCGCTCCGCGAATGTATGGGCGGTGACTGACGGCGCACTGCTATGCCTCACGCAGGGGCGGTTTCACGAGCTTGCCAAAAGCGAGGCGGCCATGATGCGCGATCTGCTTTTTGCGCTGGGTCGCATTCTGTCGCTGCGTCTCAGGAACACATCGATGCGCGTGCGCCGCTAGGTCACGTTAGGCGAGCGCGTCAGGCCGCGGTCAGCGGAAACTCGATGCGGGCCTCGAGCCCGCCGCCGGTGCGCGGCAGAAGTTGCGCAGTGCCACCGTGCATCTTGGCGATACGGTCGACAATCGCGAGCCCGAGTCCCGAGCCCGGCGTGCTGCGCGCTTCATTCAGCCGCGTGAACGGCTGCAGCATGCGCGCCGCGTCGGCCGGCGGTATGCCGGGACCGCGATCCAGCACCGAAACGCGTGCACGGCCCTGGACGACCGAGGTTTCGACTTCGATTTCGACGTTGTCGCCGCCATGGCGCACGGCGTTGTCGATCAGATTGGTCAGCAGGCGCTGGATGGCCAGCGGCTGCAATCGCAGCAGCGGCACGTTGCCGGCACGCGCGCAGATGCGCCGGCCCTGGCGCTGATAGCGCTCGATAACGGCATGCGCGAGCTCGTTGATGTCGACGTCGGCTACGCTGCTCGGCTCGTTCGCCACGCGTGCAAAATCGAGAAACTGGTTGATGACTGCGTCGATGTCCTCGACGTCCTGCACCATGCCTTCGCGCAGGGCGGCGTCGGTCTTGCTGTCGAGCATTTCGACGCCCAGTCGTATGCGCGAAAGCGGCGTGCGCAGGTCGTGCGAGACCCCGGCAAGGAGCAGTGCGCGGTCCGTGTCGGCGCGTTGCAGGTCGGTCGCCATTTCATTGAAGGCCCGCGACAAGGTGCGTACTTCTGTTGGCCCGCTTTCCACGACCGGCGGCGGCACGTCGCCGCGGCCGATAATTTCTGCCGCGCGCGTCAGTTCGCGCAGCGGGCTGTTGATGCGGGCAATGATGGCGAAGGCACCCGCGACCGATAGGAGCAAAATCAGCACGCCCCAGCCGAGCCAGCGCAACTGCTCGGTACGCTCGATGCGCTCGCGCGACATGCGCACCCAATACCGGGCGTCGTCGATCTTGAAGCTGACCCATATGCCTTGCGAGCTGTCACGCGTGCCAAGAATCTGCGTGTCGGCACCCAGGCGCCGCTGCAGCTCCAGCGTGATCAGCCGCGTGATGGGCCGGTCGGGTAGTGCTTCGACGGGCTCGCTCGGCTCGTCTGCGTAGACCTGGATGCCTTCCTGCTGAGAGAGGTCGCGCAGGAGATCAATGCGCTTCGCGGAATCCGCCGTGATCAGCGCCGAGCGCGTGAGATTCACGACGCTGGCGATCTGCTGCGCGATCTGCACCGAGCGCGGTTCGCGCTCAGCCGCGCGGAATATCTCCTGCGATGCGAAATGACCGGCCACCATCAGCATTGCGAGCAGCAGCACCGTGCGCCACAGCAGGCTGCGCGGCAGCAAGGTCATGCATTTTTGCCGTCAGGAATGAAAACGTAACCAAAACCCCAGACGGTCTGGATGAAGGCGGGCTTGGCCGGATCGGCCTCGATCAACTTGCGCAGGCGTGAAATCTGCACATCGATCGAGCGGTCGAAGGCGCCGAACTCGCGACCGCGCGCGAGCTCCATCAACTTGTCGCGCGAGAGCGGTGTGCGCGGATGTTGGACGAGGACCTTCAGCAGCGCGAATTCGCCCGTCGTCAGCGGCAATTGTTCGCCGTGGCGCGCAAGGCTGCGCGAGCCGAGGTTGAAAGTGAAATCGCCGAACGCGACCTGTTGCTGCTCGGCGGTCGGCGCGCCCGGCGGCTGCACGGCCGGCGCGCGCCGCAGCACGGCCTGGATGCGTGCCACCAGTTCGCGGGGGTTGAACGGCTTGGGCAGATAGTCGTCGGCGCCGACTTCGAGGCCGACGATACGGTCGACGTCGTCGCCCTTGGCGGTCAGCATGATGATGGGCATCTTGTCGCCCAGGCCGCGCAGCCGGCGGCAGATCGACAGCCCGTCTTCGCCGGGCATCATCAGGTCTAGCACCATCAGGTCATAGCGTTCGCGCGCGAGCCAGCGATTCATTTCGTTGCCGTCGCTCACGGCGCGCACAGTGTAGCCTTGCTCGCTCAGGTAGCGATTGAGCAGCTCACGCAGGCGGGCGTCGTCGTCGACGACGATGATGCGGGTTTTAGTCTCGGTCATGGACGCGTTTCCTCATGCGCAGCATGCTAGCGGTTTGGACAGCCCAATTCCAGCGCCGACAGGGCCAATTGCGGCCCAGCGGCGGCAATTGATACAGATTGTTACAAAAAACCGACCGCCATTAACAGCGCGCTTACACGGCGGGAGTAGCATTGTGGTCGTGGAGAGTGCGGCTGCCGCGAACAGGACACAGGCATGACGTTATTATCGTGGTAAACCGCGTGTCGAACAAGGATCGTGAGGGAGCGCAGGGCGGGTTGATGCAGTAATCGTGGCGGAGTTTCTCGCCGTTTATACGGAATCGCATGGAGCATGGGAATATGAACAAGGTGTTGGTCGTAATTCTCGCTTTGCTGGCAGGCGCGGCGCCGCCGGTGGCCGCGGCGCAGTGGCGCCATTACGGCGGCGGTGGACATTTTGACGTCCAGATGCAACAACGTCAGCGTCCAGGCGGTGGCGGCTTTCAGCGTCAGCAGCCGCCGCGCGATTCTCGCGGTCCGGAGCGCGATTACCGCAATCCAGAGCGCATAGACCGCCGGGACGGCCGGCTCAGCGATGAAGAGCGGCGCAATCTGCATCGCGACCTCGATCGCGCCAACCGCGAAATTTATCGCGGCCGCTGACGCTGACGAATTATCCGGCGCGGTCGATCCGGCACTCATCCGCAACCTTTGAGGTGACAAGCATGCAACGCATACTCCTGATTTCCTTGTTGGCGATTAACCTGGGCGCGTTCACCGCGGTGCCGGCAGCCGCGCAGGGCCTGCCCGGCGCGGCGGTCCGCGGGGACGCAAATTCCGGTGCGCCCGGGCGCGAAGCGATGAAAGACCGCATGCGCGAGCGCTGCAAGGACAATCCGCAGCAGTGCGCGGAAATGCGGGCGAAGATGAAGGCGCACCGCGAGCAATGCAAGGCCGACCCGCAAAAATGCCGCGAGGAAATGAAGGCGAAACGGGAAGAGCGCTGCAAGGCCAACCCGCAGCGCTGCGAAGAAATGAAAGCGAAAATGAAAGAGCGCTTCGAGCGCTGCAAGGCCGACCCGGAGAAATGCCGCGCCGAGAGAAAGGCGCACTTCGAAGAACGCTGTAAGCAGAACCCGCAGCGCTGTGAAGCGATGAGGGCGCGCATGCAGCAGCATCAGGAGCAATGCAAAGCCAATCCCGACAAATGCGCGCCCCGCAGAGGGCCGTTCGAGAAATAATTTCGAATACGGGCCATGGAAAAACTGCTCTATTGGGCGTTGTTCGTAGTCGGCATCGTGCTGGCAGCATGGTTGCCGGCAAAAAGCGCGTATCCGGATCTGGGGCAACAGGTCGCACGCTTTCTGATGGTCGCGCAGAAATAACCCGCGCCATGCTCGCGACGCACGCCCGTGCACAATTGCAGCGTTATGGCGGCGCGCTGAGCGTTATCGTCGTGCTCGTCGCAGCCGGGCCCGCGCGGGCCGCCGGGCCGATGGGGTTCGACGAGGCGCGGCATCTATTGAACCGCACCAGCTTCGCGGCCAATGCCGACGATATCATCACGTTCTCGAAGCTGACGCGCGCACAGGCAGTCGACCAGCTGCTGGCCTGGACAGCAAGCAGCAAGGTGGCGACGCCGGCCCCGGCCTGGGTCGGCGATTTCGAGTCGCCGCGGCGCCTGCGCGGCGTAAGCGAAGAAGAACGCAAAATCGCACAGCGTGCGCTGGTCGAGAAAGGCGCCGAGCTGCGCAGCTGGTGGATGACGGAAATGCTGACGACGCCGTCGCCGCTGACCGAGAAGATGGTGTTGTTCTGGCACAATCATTTTGTTTCCAGCCTGCAGAAAGTCCGCTCCCCCGTACTGATGTACCGCCAGCAGCAGTTGCTGCGCAAGCACGCGCTCGGCTATTTCGGCGACATGCTGCACGACGTATCGAAAGATCCGGCGATGGTGATTTACCTCGACAGCGCGTCCAACCGAAAGGCTCAACCGAACGAGAATTTCGCGCGCGAGGTGATGGAGCTCTTCACGCTGGGCGAGGGCAACTACGGCGAGCGCGACATCAAGGAAGCGGCGCGCGCATTTACCGGCTGGAGCCTTGATCCCGATACCGGCACGTTCATGCTGCGTCCGTACATACATGACGACGGCGTGAAAACAGTGCTCGGCAGGACCGGCGATTTGGACGGCGACGGGGTTCTCGATATTTTGCTCGCGCAGCCCGCGACGGCCGAATTCATCGTGACCAAGCTGTGGCGCGAATTCGTGTCGCCGGTGCCGGAGCCGGCGGAAGTCAAGCGCATCGCGCGCATGTTCCGCGACAATCGTTACAACATCAAGGTCGCATTGCGCGCCCTGCTCACTGCCGATGCCTTTTACGCGCCGCAGAATCGCGCCGCGCTGATCAAGTCGCCGGTCGAGCTCATTGTCGGCACTATGCGTCAGTTCCGCTTCGAAACCGGCGAGGTCATTCCCTTCGTCCTGGCATCGCGCCAGCTCGGCCAGGATTTGTTCGCGCCGCCTAATGTGAAGGGCTGGCCCGGCGGCGAGGCATGGATCAACAGCGCAACGCTGCTGCAGCGCAAGCAGCTGCTCGAACGCCTGTTCCGCGCTCAGGAAATCCGCGAGCCCCTGATGGAGATGAGTCGCAATGCCGGCGACAACATCAAAGGCATAGGCAAGGTTGCAGACGGCAAACAGCGGCTCGCGCGCGCCATGCTGGATATTCACTTTGACGGCGAAAAATGGCTGTCCCAGTACCGGCCGGGCGACCCGCAGGTTGTCAAAGTGGTGCTCGCCGCGGACCCGGTCAATCCGCAGGTGGCCGGGGCCAGCGGCGCTGACCTGTTACGCCAGTTGGTACTCGATCCCGTTTATCAGCTTAAATGACCGGCGAAGGAGGGCGCATGAAACGACGTGAATTCCTGGGAGCCCTGGGGGCGGCAGCCGCCGTCAGCTGGCTGCCGCGCTCGGCCTGGGCCGGCCCCGCGGGCCGCTATGACAATGTCCTCATTCTGGTCGAGCTGAAAGGAGGCAACGATGGCCTGAATACCGTCGTGCCTTATGCGGACAATGACTATTACAGCCTGCGCCCGCGCATTGCCATTGCGCGCGACCAGGTGCTGCAGCTCGATGCCCGTGCCGGCCTGCATCCCGCTCTGCAGCCTCTGATGCCGCTCTGGCAAAACCGCGAGCTCGCTGTCGTTCAAAGCGTCGGTTACCCGAGCGCGAACCTGTCGCACTTTCGCTCGATCGAGATCTGGGACACTGCGTCAAAAAGCACCGAATACTTGAGCGACGGTTGGCTGACGCGCGCGTTTGCCGATTCGCCGGTGCCGAGGGCCTACGCGGCGGACGGAATCATCGTCGGCTCGGGCGAACTGGGTCCGCTTGCGGGTGGTGGCACGCGCGCGCTGGCTTTGACGAATACCGAGCAGTTTCTGCGTCAGGCGAAGCTCGCCGGCAGTGAAGGCGCGTCGCGTAATCCCGCGCTGAGTCACATTTTGAAAGTCGAGCAGGATGTCATGCAGGCAGCGCTCAATCTCAACACGACTTATCCGTTGCGCGCGGAATTTCCGAACAACCCGCTCGGCAACGCATTCAAGACCGCCGCGCAGGTGATCGCCAGTAAAGCGGGCGTCGCGGCAGTCAAAGTTACGCATAATGGCTTCGACACGCACAGCAACCAGCAAAGCACGCAGCAGCGGCTGCTTAAGGAGCTGGCGGAAGGACTCACCGCGATGCGCGCCGCGATGCAGGAAATCGGCCGCTGGGATTCGACATTGATGATGACGTATTGCGAATTCGGCCGGCGGCCGAAGGAAAACCAGAGCGGCGGCACCGACCACGGCACGGCCAATGCGCATTTCGCGCTAGGCGGCCGGGTGCGGGGCGGGCTTTACGGGCTGCCGCCGGCGCTGGCGCGGCTCGATGGCAATGGCAATCCGCCCTTTGCCATCGATTTTCGCGATGTGTATGCGACGGCCCTGGAGCGCTGGTGGGGGGTGAATTCCAGCGTAGCGCTGAATGGCCGGTTCCGTCCCGTCGATCTCCTGAAGGCGTAATCGCGGCATGTCGCGAAAGACCTGGTTCGCGATCATTCTGCTCGGTTTGCCCGTCATCGCATGCGCGGCCGCGACGCCGCCGGCGCAGCCGGTAACCGGACCCGGCGGCGCCGACTATCACCATCGTGATGTCGTCGCGTCTTCGCACGATGCCGGCGCGCTGCAATACTGGTTGTTCGAGCCGGCCGCGCCTGTGCCGAAGACTGCTCCTGTGGTCGTTTTTCTGCATGGGTGGGGTGGTCTTCATCCTGACCCTTATCGCGCGTGGATCAACCACATCGTCAGGCGCGGCAACATCGTGATTTATCCGCGCTATCAGGTTGGCCTCGCCGCGCCGGTGCGCGATTTTGCGCCGAACGCGGCCGCGGCCGTGCGCAATGCACTCGAGTTGTTGCGAAAGGACAAATTGCATGTCGCGCCGGATTTAAGCCGATTTGCGCTGGTGGGCCATTCGATGGGCGGGGTCCTGAGCGCAAATATCGCGGCTCTGGCACCCCAGGCCGGCTTGCCGCTGGTGCGTGCATTCATGAGCGTGCTGCCCGGCAAGACTCGCATGATTGCGCGCAACGCCGCCATCGCGCTCGAAGACCTCTCGCAGGTGCCCGCGCAGACGCTGATACTCACGGTCGCGGCCGACCGCGATCGCGTGGTCCGCGATACTGATGCCAGGCGCATTTATTACGAAACGACGCGCGTATCGGCCCAAAACAAAAACTTCATCATGGTGATGTCGGATACCTACGGCTCGCCGCAACTCGAGGCGCACCACTTTTCGCCGCTGGCGCGCAGCGGCACTCCGGCGCCGCAGCTATCAGAAGGCGGTCAAATCGGCGAGATGCGGGAGCGCATGCTGGAGCGTCGCGGCGCGCGCGGCGAGCTGGCGCTTGAGTCCAGCCGCGCCACGCCCGACGAAGACGAATTGCCGGACGTGGGCGTCTCCACTATAACGACTGCGGATGCGCTGGATTTCTTCGGCTACTGGAAACTATTCGATGCGCTTACCGATGCGGCTTTCTATGGTCGAAACCGTGAATTTGCGCTCGGCAATACCCCGCAACAGCGTTTTATGGGGCTCTGGAGCGATGGAAAGCCGGTCCGGGAGCTGGCTGTAGTGGACCTGCAATGACCCCGTGAGGGGGCTGCTTTTGTGGGAAATTCATCCCCGAAATGCCATGGGCATTGCCCCGCAGGCACGCAAAAAACGGCCTTTTTAGGTCAGATGTGAGCCGCAGACCCCTGATTTCATATATCTTTAGCCCCGAGCGAGGGGCCGCGAGTGAAAGCTGGGCGCGGGGTAGGGCTCAAGTGTGAATATCAAATCGAAAGACACACCATGCTTGCAACGAGGATACGCCAGAAAGACGGCATCTTTTACTTCGCCAGTTGTCCCGCGAAGGAGATACTGAACAAGGTCCGTTTCATCAGCCGCTATTATGGCGAAGATGAGCAGATTTCTGCCCAGACCGTGCCGCAGAACGACGAAATCGCGCAGTTCATTGCGCGCATCGAGCGCAACGACGCGGCGTTCCAGCGCGTCGTATCCCGTGCCAAGGTCAGGTCGCTCAAGAATTTCTACGAAATGGCCGTCACCCAGCCGCCGATTCCCGGCACCGTGCTGCTCTTTACCAGCGACAAGCTGAATTTTCGCGCACTCGAAGGTCAGGACCACGTCGGGCACCTGCAGGAGCCGACCTCCAAGTATCTGATCATCGACGGCCAGCACCGGCTGGCCGCGTTGCGTTTTTATCTGTCCGAGCATCCCGAGGAAGCCAAAGGCATCGATGTGCCGTGCGTGATATTCGACGGCCGCAGCGAGGATTTCGCCGCCGAAATGTTCGTCATCATCAATTCAACGCCGACGCGCATCAACAAGAGCCATCTCGTCGATTTGTACGAGCGAGTGTCCTGGGCCGACCCGGACCGGCGCTTCGCGGCGCGGCTCGTCGACAGCCTCTACAGCGAGTCCGACAGCCCGCTGCGCTACCGAATTAACCGGCTGGGCGGCCGCAGCCTCAAGGACAAATGGATATTGCAGGCCGAACTCTTCAACGAGCTTTATCGTTGGGTGCGTGCCGAGTGGAAAAAAATCAAGCAGGCGACCAACAGCTATCGCGAGGCCGAAAAGTACTACGAAATAGTGCGCGATTTTCTGAAGGCCGCGCAGCGCGTCTGGGGCGATACCTGGGCCAATGACAGTTACATGGTCACCAAGCCAGTCACGCTCAAGGCGTTGATCCGGGTCTGCGCTGATCTGGCGCGCGAAGATGCCGAACCCGTCGACGGGCGCATCAAGCGCTGGGAAGACCGGCTTGGCGCGTGGGCCGACCAGCAGAAGGCGTTTAAGGTCGAAGGTTTCTACGAGCGCTTTCCCGCCAAGGGTGAAGTCGAGCGGGTTGCGCGTATCCACCGCGATCTGGCGAAGGCCGCCGGCATCGAAGTCAAAAGCGCCGCAAAAAGCACCGAAAAGTAATCCTGGTGGCGGGCACACCCCGCTGCCCCGTCGGTCCCTAGACAAGCCGTTGCGGCTTGCTCGCTATTTGGCTTGCTCGCCAGCAGGGGCGGCGATCTTTTCGGCCGCTTCCCTGCCGATCTCACGGAAAAAAATCATCGCCAGTGCGATGTCCATGAAGATCGAGACCGGCAATGCAATCAGCGCGAGCACTATGCTCGCAGTACACGTCCCGAGAATGATGGCGGTCACGCTGAAGAAGCGCAATCCCGGCAGGCGCGACGCGTCGTTTAGCAGCTTGATGCCGGTGACAATATACAAAACGCCGATACCGATCAGGCCCGGCAGCAGAAAGACCCGCAAAAACGTCAGCATCACTGCAAACAGCGCGACGATCTGCATGCTCAGCGTGACGCCTATGATGATGGCCAGATAATTATTTGCGCCGGTCAACTGCTTCTGCGTCAGCAGCGCGCGCAAACTCGACAGCACGTACATAAATAGGAGCGCATTCAGAAACTGAACCGCCGCCGACAGCAGCGTCGCCTCGACTTGCGAGGCCATCACCTGAAAAACAAAGAGCGGAATCGTCATTGCCGCGCTCATTGCGGCAATCCAGCCGGCGAGTTGATAGCGGGACGTGTTCAAGCGCAGGGAACGCCGGTCGAATGGATAACCATCAAGTTGCGATTCAATTGGCAGGTCGCGATTGGCGGATTATCGTGGTGCTCGTGTGAATTATGTCACTACCTGCGACCGGCGGCGGGGTGGCGGGAAAGACGAGTTGCGCCGGCGCCCCCGGCGCCGCCGGTCTTGGCGGGGGCAGCGTATCCTGCACCGCGCCCGGCGTCAGCGCGGCTTGCGCCGCCGCGCTGACGGCCTGTGCACAGCACACGGCGCACAATGCGATCGCAAGCAGCCTCTTCAGCTGCGCGGGCCTTGAAAAATGCAACATGGGTGACGCCGGCCTTTTTCTTGTCCTGTTTCGCAGCCGCGGTACGGCATGGATTTCGCAGCCGGGACCGGGAATAATTTTATGAATACAATTGCTACTATAGTCCGCCGGAGTTTTGCATACGGAACGCCAAATTTTACCTTAACTAATAGGCCGCGGAATTGTGGAATGTGGCAAATCGCGCACTCGCGCGTAAATATTCGCTTTGCGGCAGCGCGAAGAGTCTGCGTGATAAGACTAATGCTAGAATCATTGCGGAGACGCCGCTTTTCCAGGCGCAGGATGAGAAGTCGAACGCAACCGGCACGGGCCGGCTGAATCAAAAAACGCGGACTGGTCAATGGACAAAGCAAAGGTCGCGGAATTTACGACGCGCTTTCCGGCGCTGGCGGATGAGCTGGGGCCGGAAAACCTCGAAACACTGCTTGGCGCGACCACCGTGCTCGAGCTGCCGGCCCGGCGCAAAGTCATACGCGACCGCATGCCGGTCGATGCGCTATACATGATCCTCGAAGGCCGGGTCGAGATTTCGGTCGAGGAATACGGGCAATCGATTACGCTCGGCCATCTGGGTCCTGGAGAGTGGCTGGGCGAAGTCTCGGTGCTGAGCGGCGAGCTGCTCGCGAGTTCCACCGTTACGACCGAAACACCCGTGAAGTTCCTGCGCCTGCGCCATCAGGCATTCGATGAGCTGATCGCGACCAACCAGGAGATATCCAGCGTGCTGTTGCGCCAGCTCGTGCTGATGCTGGCCGATCGTTTGCGCAAATCCGGCTCGACCATGAAGAATCCACTCAAGATCCAGAAAGTAACCGACATGCTCGATACCAGCCGGGCGCCGGAACGGGCGCCCGCGCGCAACTGGCTCGAGTCGTTCTTCAGCCGGCAGAGCGGCGACTGAGGCAATCGATATGGATCTCAAGGTATTTCTTAAAACACTGCCGGGTTTCGAAAGTTTTTCTCCGCCCGACCTCGACGCGCTGGCGGCGGTCATGCAGGTGCGGCTTTATCCCAAGGGCCATGAATTTATCGCGCAAGGCGAGCAGGGTCAGGCCATGTTCCTGGTGATGAGCGGGACGGTGACACTGACGCGCGCCGATGAATTGACGGGCTTCAGGCAAGAGCGTGAATTGCGGGCCGGTGAGATATTCGGGCTGCTGTCACTGATCGACAACCTGCCGGCCGCCGCCACTTGCAGCGCGACCGATGCCGTTAGTGCCGTGTCCTTGCCGCGCGTCGAATTCAACGAGCTCTTCGATGCGGCGCCGCAGGTGGGCCATCATTTGCTTTACATGGTCGCTATTCAGCTTGCGCGCGATCTGCAAGACAGGAATACATCGCTGCGCTCGTTGTTGCGGCAGCAGGCGCATGAGAAGACCATGACCCTGAGGGCGTTCGACCCGACCGCGCCGATGCCCAAGTAGACACCCAGCGGGCGTTCTGCCCGTCCGTTGTTACGGTTTGGCGGGTATTTCTTCCTTATAGCGGCGTCCGCGGTCCGCTACCCGCCGGTCGCGTACGAGTTGCATAACGGGCACGCCATAGCCGCAACTTGTCATCGTGTTGTCGACGGCGACCTCGATGACCTGACGCGCTGCACCTTTTAGTTCGCGCGCCGGATGTTGCAGCAATAATTCGGCGAGCGGCGAGTCTGCGACCGGCGTAACGCTCGCGGTGCCGAACAGGCGCACTGTCGCCGCGTTTTCTCCCTCGAACGAACTGATCATCACGGTGACCGGGCCGCCCGCTACGCAATGCCGCGCCGTTTCGTTGCCGGAACCCCGGTAATCCAGATAGGCGACGCGATTCGGCCCGAGTATGTGCAACGGCACGCCGCCCTTGACTGATATGTTTACCGGCCCAACGTCGTGCGGCCCGCGCGCCAGCGCGGGATGGGCCGAAGCGATAAAAAACAAAGGCGCGATTCGTATGAGTTGCGCCTGCTCGTCGGTAATCGATGGATGATAGGTCGCCATGGGGGTGCTTCGTCGGAAACGAATTGCGCTATGCGTCCAACTGGTCGGCGAGATCGACAAAATCGCGCGCATTGATGTCGAACGCGGGCTCAGGGCTCAGGTCCGGATGCCGGCCCTTGCCGTATTCGAGCGGACGCAGTACCAGCGCTGTGCGCAGGCCTTGTTTCGCGGCGTGTCGCAGATCATCCTTATGCGCAGCGACCATCATGACCTCGGCCGGCTCGAGGCCGAGGATGTCCGCCGCACCGAGATAAGCTTCGGGTTCCGGCTTGTAGTGATGAAAAATCTCCGCCGATAAAATCAGGTCCCACGGCAAGCCGGCATTCTTCGCCATGTTATTGAGCAGCGCGACGTTGCCATTGGAAAGCGTCGCGATGGTGAATTTTTTCTTCAGCCGTTTCAGCCCGCGCACTGAATCCGGCCATGGCTTGAGGCGATGCCACGCGCGGTTAAGGCCGGCTTTCTCGTCTTCGCCGAGCGCAGTGATTTTGAACTTGGCGAGTATCTCGTCGAGGATGATACGGTGCAGGTCGTCGATTCTCGTCCACGGCAGCGCGCCGCTTGCCACGCGGTCCATCGCCGGCCGGTAGCCCGCGCGCCACGCATCGGCGAATTTCACCGCGTTGATGCGCAGTCCTTTGGCCTGGGCGAGGGCGCGGGCTTCGCGCGTGATGCTGCCGCGCCAGTCGACGACCGTGCCGAACACGTCGAACGTGAGCGCTTTGACGCCCGCGAGTTGAGGCGTCACTTGGCCGCCACGCACATGATCTCGACCAGCGTATCTGCGGAACCGAGGCGCGCTTCGACCGTCGCCCGTGCGGGCGAATGCTTGGGGTCCATCCACGCCAACCACGCCTCGTCCATCGCGGGTTTCAGGCGCATGTCGGCGACATAGACGACCGCCGACAGGATTTTCGACTTGTCGCTGCCGCCGCGCGCAAGCAGCTTGTCTATCTGGCGCAGAATGCTGGCGGTTTGCTCCTTCGCACCGGCTTTGGTGTCTTCGCCGACCTGGCCCGCGAGATAAAGCCGGCCGTCGTACTCGACCATGTCGGACAGGCGCTGGTCGGGGTCATGGCGGACGATTTCCCTGCTCATGTCTGTTACCCCGCCGCTGCGGTGACCATGATTTCGACCAGCGTCTCGGGCGTGCCGAGCCGCGTCTCGACGGTCGCGCGCGCGGGCGGGTTTTTCGGGTCGATCCATTTCATCCACGCCTCGTCCATGCCCGGCTTCACGCGCATGTCGGCGACGTAGACCACCGCGGAGAGCAGCCGCGACTTGTCGCTGCCCGATAGCTTCAGCAGCGCGTCGATCTTGCCGAGGATTTCTTCGGTCTGGCCTTTGCTTGACGCAGCGCAGTTGTCCGCCGTGGTTCCAGCGAGGTAGACGACGCCGTTGTGGACGACGGCGCGGGAGAGGCGTGAGTTGGATTGATGGCGTACGATGTTGCTCATGGCAATGCTCCTTGGACGGGAAATAAAAGCGGGAAGGTAGCGCGGGTTTTTGTTGTGACCGCGATTGTGCAGCGAATCGCGGGATTGCCGCAAGCACAGTCCACGCGCGCTCCTGCGGTTACAATACGACCCTGTCCGCGGTCCGGCGTGCTGCGATGTTGGTGCGCGCCGCAGCGATGCATACGCGTGCATCAATCACATACCCATTCGATTGCGAGGTGAGGAGATGAACCATCACCGTTGGGGCTTAGGGTTGCTTGCCTGCGCATTCGGCATCATCGCGGGTGGCCAGGCATCTGCGCAATCCGCGTACCCCGCGAAGAACATCACGCTGATCGTGTCTTTCTCCCCCGGCGGCAGCACCGATCTTATTACGCGTATTGTGGCGCGCGAGTTAAGCAGCCAGTTCGACAAGCAGGTGGTCGTCGACAATCGGACCGGGGGCGGCGGTTCAATCGGCTGGAATGCGGTCGCCAGGTCGGCGCCGGACGGGTATACCGTGCTCGCCACCGAGTTGTCGTTCGCGATCGCGGCGGGCCTCATACCAAACCTGCCATTCGATCCGCGCAAGGATTTCCAGCATGTAACTATAGTGACGACCGTGCCGCACGTGATGGTGGTCACGCCGTCGCTGCCGGTGAAGAACGTCAGGGAATTTCTCGCGCTCGCCAAGGCGCGGCCGGGCGACTTGAACTACGGCTCGGGCGGCAATGGTACGAATACGCATCTGGGATCGGAGCTGCTAAAGAATCTCACTGGCATCAAGATGGTCCACGTGCCCTACAAGGGCGCGGGCGCGGTCTTGCAGGATTTAATGGGCGGCCAAGTGCAGGAACTGATTTCCGCAGTGCCCACCGTCGTCCCGTATGTAAATGCGAAAAGGCTGCGGGCCTTGATGGTGACGGATGACAAGCGCACGCGCGTTCTGCCGGACGTTCCTTCCGCTGTCGAAGCGGGCCTGCCCAAAATGAATATGCAGTTCTGGGTCGGTTTCGCCGTGCCCGCCGGTACTCCGCAAGCTGTCGTCGAGCGGCTCAACCAAGCTATCGTCGCGGTGCTCAACAATCCGGAATCGAAAAAGCGCTTTGTCGAACTGGGCGTCGACACCGTCGGCAACACGCCGGCGCAGGCCACGAAAGTGATCGGCGATGAAATGGACCGGTGGACCGCTGTCATCAAAGCCGCGGGCATCAAGCCCGAGTAATCATGTTGGTCGCGTAGTGCACTTATCATCCTCCCCTTCAGGGGAGGAGCGAGGTGGGGATGGGGGATACTACGAAGAAGGTTCACCCGCTCCCCATCCCCATCCAGCCTTCTCCTTGAAGGGGAAGGAGTAGTCAGTGTTGATTGGAGCAATAACGGTGAAAAAGGAAAAACTCCCACTGGCAGGCATACGCGTCGTCGAATTCGTGCACGTGATCATGGGCCCGAGCTGCGGTCTAGTACTGGCTGATCTTGGCGCAGAAGTCATCAAAGTCGAGCCGCTCGACGGCGACCATACGCGCAAGCTCACGGCGTCGGGCGCCGGGTTCTTCCCGACTTTCAATCGCAACAAGAAAAGCATCGCGGTCGATCTGAAGTCGCAAGAAGGGCAGGAGATCGTTCTAAAGCTCGTCAGGAGCGCCGATGTGCTGACGGAGAATTTTCGTCCCGGCTCAATGGACAAGCTCGGTTTGGGTCATGAAGCGTTAAAAAAATTGGCTCTTCAGGAAATCGAGTGGGTAAAAAGAGCATTAAAAACGCCTGAAAGCCTTATGAACACTGGCTTGCAGGGGTTTCGTAAGGGCTTTGAAATGGGCATCATGTGTGGATGGCCAATTCAACGAAGCGACAGCG
>JANYDM010000159.1 GCA_025363575.1 Betaproteobacteria bacterium
ATAGCGCACTTCGCCGGTCACGCACGGCGGCACCAGCGACGTCACGCCCTCGCGCCCGACCTCGCGCTCTTCGGCCATGCGCTTGTATTCGGGATAGCGCTCGACGTCCTGCCGCGGCCAGCGCCGCCAGCTGCCGCCGAATCCGGTCAGGCGCCGCTGCATGTAGAGAAAAAAACCTTCGCGCTGCTGCTCGCCGTTGTTGCCGATATCGATGCCGCACTCGAGCTGGCCGCGCACCGCCGCGTGCATCGCCTCGCGTCCGGCGAACTCGATGGTGGATTCTTCAACCGTTTCGCCGCGCGCGCGCCGCCCGTACAGGCGCAGCAACTCATGCGGGCGCGGCAGGCTGCCGGTATGCGTCGTCAGTATGGCCTTCTCGCTGTGCAGCATCCGGTTGTCCCTTCAACGTTCGCGATGGTGATTCAAAACCACACTATAATTTAAACACAATCGCGCGTGCTCAAAGGGGAACACATCGCATGATGCGGATCGTTGCATTGTCCATGCTCGCCGCCGCACTATCCGTGCAGGCGGCGGAGCAGGGCTTTCCGCGCAAAACCATACGGCTGGTGGCGACGAGCTCACCCGGCAGCCCGGTCGACTTGTTCGCGCGCGCGATCTCGGATCATCTCGCGAAGGCGTTCGCGCAATACGTCGTCGTCGACGACCGCGCCGGTGCCGGCGGCACGCTCGCGGCGGGCATCGTGCTTGCCGCGGACCCCGACGGCCACACGCTGATGGTCAACACCTCGGCGCAAGTGGTCGCGCCATTTATGTACAGCAATCTGCCGTTCGACATGATCCGCGATTTCTCCGGCGTGGCGCCGCTCGCCAACCAGCCGAACGTGCTGGTGGCGTCGCCGCGGCATAACTGGAAAACGGTGCAGGACCTGATCGCCGCCGCCAAAGCCAAACCGCGCAGCCTCTCCTACGGCACCGGCGGCAGCGGCACCGGCACGCACATCAACGCCGAGCGTTTCCGCCTGCGCGCGGGGATCGATGCGGTGCAGGTGCCATACAAGGGCTCGCCCGAAGCATTGGTCGATGTCGTCGCCGGCCGCATCGACTGGTCGTTCCTGCCGGTGTCGACCGCGCTCGCGTATACGGGCGACGGACGTGTGCGCGCGCTCGCACTGAGCGGCGACCGTCGCTCACCGAAGATGCCCGACCTGCCGACGTTTGCGGAGTCCGGACTATCTGACGCGGACTTCCCGTTCTGGGTTGGCGTGTTCGTTTCGGCGAAAACGCCGCGTGCGATTGTGCAGCGAATACACGGCGCAATTGCCAACGCGCTCGCCACGCCGGAAGTGCGCGCGCGCATCGACAACCTCGGCGCCGAACCGATGTCGATGACGCCCGCGGAATTCGACCACTACGTGCGCGCGCAAGCCGCCATCGCCGCCGCCATCATCAAGCAGGCCAATATAAGGGCGAACTAGCGGGAGACGCGGAAAAGTGATGAGGTGAAGGTAAAGAGTATGTCTTGCGGCTTATTGCGGGGCATTTCGCCCCGGCACAAAATTACCTGGCAATTCCTGATCTGACAAAACCGCGGAACGGCCACGCCTGCGCAATGTTTGTGCTGGCATGACGGCTTTATCGCGCAAAGGGAGAAACAATGGCCAATACCGTCAATATGACAATGCCGTTGGCGCCGTTGCCGGCACGCAGTTATGTGCAAGTCCCGGTAACACTGTCGGCGGGTTCCGCTCTGCAGTTCGCAGATCTTACGTTCAAGCTGCCCGACGGGCCGCTGTCCGGCCGCATATCGCTGGCGCGCGAGCCCGCAGGCGCCGGCTACAGTCTTCTCCTGCTGGCAGGGTGCGCGCGCGGCATACATCCGCTTCAGGCCATCGATCGCAGAAACGGCACTGTGGTCGGCCAGGGCAGCTTCGAGATTGCAGATGGCGAGCCCGGCCAGGACGGGCCGTCGCACTGGACAGCGGCGAAGGGGATCTGATCATGGCCGACCCCGAAAACTACAATCTCAATCCGGCGCCGGCCAACGCCAGGATCGGCCTCGTCATGGTCGACACCAGCACGACCCGCTTCACCGGAAATCTCGCCAACGAGAAACAGCGCTGGGTTGACGCCGCAGGCCAACTGGCCGCGATGTACGCCGAGTCCTCTTACGGCAAGACCACGGTCGCCGCCGACTGGCGGGGGCAGGTTCAACTTCCCGAAACCTGGGATCACTACATCGTGAAAAACGGCACGAGATTTTTCGACGCCGGCTTGGTCGAAGCGACATTGACCACCTTCGGGGCGGCGTTCGATTTTCAGAAGTATTGGGCGTTTATCTTCATCATCGAACCGTTTCTCGACTCGACAGGCACGCTGCAGCGGGTATGGTCCACTGGCGGCACCCATCTGCCGGGCACTCCAACCGGTACGCCACAGCAATTGGCGATCGGCAATACGACAGTCAGCTATCGCCCCGTAACCATTTCCCGCGACCAGGGCGATCAGGCGGCATATCCGAATTCGAAACTGGCCGAGAATGTGCTGCTCCATGAGATGGGGCACACGTTCGGCCTTGCCGACCTTTATGCGCCGGTTCCCGCGGGACGATATCGCAATCTGGCAGGTTGGGACCCCATGGGCGAGGAGAGCTGGGCCCCGGGACACTCCCTGGTCAATCGCCTGCGCTTCGGCTGGGTGCTGCCCGCGTCGGTGCCCTCGTACGATTTGCGCGTCGTGCCGCATCTGCCGGCGACGATCACGCTCACGCCGCTCGAGCTGGGCCCTTCGGCTATCGGCACGCTGGGCGCCGAATTGCGTCTCGCCGACGGCTGGGACTACTACCTCGAATACCGCAATCGCCAGAACGGACAACTGCTGGATCAGAAAACAGATGACTGGACCCCGCCGGTCGGCGATGCGCCGCAACGCGTCTTGCTGACCGACGCAGTCATCTACACGGGATCGATTCCCGCTCCGACCGACCGTCCCGACCTGTTGATCGCGGGTCCCGAAGATAACAACGGCATCGGAATCCTGAAAGCGGGGCAGCAATATTTCGAAAGCGCGTTGCCGCTCGATCTCACGGTCGTCAGCATGGACGCGACCAAAGCGGTAATTCAGATCCAGGGCGGCGGCTCGATGGGGCCGGACCCTTCGGTCGAGCGCTGGAATCCGCCGCAATCGTGGCAGAGCCCAGACATCGAAGTGACGAACGACAGGACCATGATGGATCCGGCCCGCTACGCCAATCTTCCCTGGGCGGGGCATGACAACACGATCACGGCGTTCGTCTCGAATGATGGCACCCTGGATGCAAACGGGGTGGTCGTCGACTTCTTCGTCTGCGACTTTGGCGCGAACGGCCCGTTGACGCAGATCGGCAGCTCGGCCGGCGGCAACGTGGCGCGCAGCGCGCAGCGCGTTCCATTTGTCTGTCAGTCGCCGTGGCAGCCGCCCGCCGCCGCATTCCCCGGCGGGCACTGGTGCGTGGTCGTCCGTATCCGTCCATATCAGACTGCGGGCGGCAAGCAGGAATTGTCTTCCCTGAACAACGAGGCGCGCTCGAACTATACGCAGTTCATTTCTTCGACGGCCTCGCCCGCTTCACGCGTCGGCACGGTCTACTCCGTGCACAATCCGTACCCCGCCGAAACGATCGCGTATCTTGGCGTCCTGCAGGACAACGCCGCGTACGCCACGTTTCTGGAACACCGCTGGGTCCGCCTCGCGCCAGGAGAGCAGCGCCATGTCGGCATTGCGTTTCAATACCTGCCCGGCTCGGACGACGCCAACAAGAAGCCCTGCCGCGTCAGCATAGGCGCCGCCATCGTCGATCCCGCAGGCGGCAATCTGAAACTGCTGGGCGGCGCCACCGTGCGCGTGCTGACCGGCCGCGCTACGGAAGTCGGGCCGATCACGCGCACGGCCAAGTCGCTGCGCGGCCGCGTCGTTGCGCTCGACAACAGCAAGCCCGTGACCGGCGGCAACGTGATCGTCAGCAAAGCCGTGCGCGTCGAGCGGACGTACACGAAATCGAAGCTTTCCCGCCCCGCCCCCATGCAGGTGCTTCGCACCGTGGGCAAGGGAAAAGTGGCCAAAGACGGCAGCTTCGACATACCGATCTCGGAGAAAGGCAAGCTGACTGTGGATTACCTGGGAGCCACGGGGTTCGATGACTGCCAATCGAGCGCCTGAGCGGCGTCAATAACCGGATGGATTCGAGCGTTACGTCGGGACCTGCGCCGTAATCTCCACTTCGAGCCGCTTGCCCTGCCGCGTGCCGACGAACGAGTAATCCATCTTCGGGATCAGCGCCTTGACCGCCGCGCTGAACCGCTCGCGCAGCATCGCGAGCGATTCTTCGTAATGCAGCAGGAAGGACGCGCGCTTGACGTCGTTCCACGTTGCGCCGCCGTCGGCTAGCGAGCCGGTGATGCGCTCGATGATGGCGGGGAACTGCTCGTCGAATGTCGGGTGCGTCATGTCGGTGACGCCGGAGAGGAACAACAGCCCGCCATACTTCATCCAGCGCAGCGGAAACGCCGGCGGGTCGTACTCTTTCATGATCTTCGCTTTGCCGTCTTGCGGCGGCCGCATCGCGAGCAGGTCGATAGCGATGCGACCCTTTGCCGTCAGCCGCCCGGTCCAGATATGGCTGGAGCTCACTGAGCGCGCCTTGCCATCGAGCATGCGCCGGCGCTCTTCGTTGCCTTTGAGCCACGCGTCCATGTCACGCGCGAACATGCGCGTGCGCACGACGTCGGCTAAGCTAAGGCCAAGCGGGCGCAACTGTTCCGCGAACGCCGTCATCAGCGCGCGCGTTTCGTCTTCGACAGTCCCGTTGCCGCTTCCTTCCCACGAGAGCGACACGAACTCCTGGCCGAGCCAGGGATAAATCTTCAGGCGCATTCAGCACTCCCTAAAGCGAACTGGCCCCAGATGAACACGGATACAAAAGACAAAAGATTACCTGGCCGCAGATAATCACCGATGGAGAACACCGACAATTCAGGTAGACAGATTTCAGAACGCATTTCCTTTGCTTTATCCGTGTTCGCCTGTATTTATTTTTGGCTCAATGCTTTTGCGTAGCGGCGTTTATCTGCGTTCATCTACGCTAGACGCTTTTACTCAGGTTTTATATTCGCTGCTTTCGCAAGCTTCGCCACCAACGCGACCTGCTCGGCGAGGTAACGATCGATTTCATCCGGGGTCATAGCCGGGGCGACCTCTGCACCCATTGCGTCCCAGCGCTCTTTCACGTCGGGCAGCACGACAATGCGCCTGATCCCGGCATTGAGCTTGCTGATGATGGCCCGCGGCGTTTTTGCCGGCGCGAGCACGCCGAACCACGGGTCCCAGCGATAGCCGGCGACGCCCGCCTCGGCGAGCGTCGGCACGGTCGGCAACGCGGCTGCGCGCGTCGCAGTGGTGACACCGAGCGCGACGACGCGGCCGTCTTTCAGGAACGGCAGGACGCTCGACACCGGCGAGAACGTGTACTGCACGCGGCCCGTCATCGTTTCGGTGAGCGCTTCGGGGATGCCCTTGAATGGCACGTGGCGCACGTCGATGGCGGTGATGTTGTTGAAGAGCTCGGCGGAGAAGTGCACGCCGCTGCCTATGCCGCCCGACGAATATAGAAGCTGATCCGGCTTCGCTTTCGCCAGCGCAACGAGCTCGCGCGCGGACTTGATTCCGAGTGACGGACTCACGACCAGCACGTTGGGCACGGTGACCGTCAGCGCCACGCCTTTGAAATCTTTCAGCGTGTCGTATGGAATTTTCGTGTAAAGCACCGGCGCAATCACGTGCGCGGCCGACACCGACAGCAAGGTGTAGCCGTCATGGTTCGAATTGTTGACGATCTGCGCCGCGATCACGCCGCCCGCACCGGAGCGGTTGTCGGCGACGACCTGCTGCTTCCACCCTTCGCTGAGTTTCTGGCCGATGATGCGCAGCGAAACATCGACCACGCCGCCGGGCGAGAAACCGATGACCACGCGGATCGGCTTATCGGGATAGCCGGCCGCTTCGTCTGCTGCCATTGCGGCGGACGACGATAAGAGAAGCGTGGCGATGCAAGCCGCGAGTACGGACGTCTTCATGCTGATTTGCGCCTGAACCGGATGCTTTTAATATAGCATCGAACCGCGTCGCCGGATCTGAACATCGGCACGGTGGAACGTGAATCGACAATGAGGAGGCCGCCGCGATGAAACAGTTCGTTCGCAAAGCTCACTACGGCTTTACGGCATATTCGACGCATGCTCGCGCATCCTTGCCGAAACTCTCTTCGCACTCGGCTCGAGTCGCTGCGCCGCGTCCGGCGAATTTCGCCAGCAGGTAGTCGGCGATGGCCCCGGCTTCGCGCGGCTGCAACGTCGAGCCGGGCGGCAGGGCCGGCGTATTTTTTCCGAGTTCCGCTTCGGTCGTGTTGTAGCAGCGTTTGTCGCTGTACGCTGATTCGTCGAAATGCGGCATGGCGGTTCCCGGGCGGCCGCACAGGATAGTCATCACGAGTTGCGCGCGATTCAGGCGGGTTTGCCGCAAGTTCGCAGCGCCCCCGTTAGACTGCCCCTCGCCCGCGCCATCGCCGGACCAGCCGTGGCAGTACGAACATTGCGCTTTGTCGAGGTAGAGGCGGCGCGCGTAAGAAAAATCTTCCTGCGCGCTCGCCGCGGCGCTGCCCAACACAAGCATGATGCCGGGCAGTATGGCGCGCATTTTGACTACAGCCCGAACACAAAGATCATCGTCGCATTCGAAGCATTGCGCATTTCGGTCGAGCGTGTCAGCTTGTTCTTGGCCGAGCGTCCGAGGCCCGATGCAATGGCGATGTATTGCTTGCCGTTCACCGAGTAAGTCATCGGCGGGGCATTAAACCCGGTGCCGACGTTGATGCGCCACAGTTCTTCGAGCGTCTGATCGTCGAATGCGAGGACCGTGCCATCGACCAGCGCGGTGATCACTACGCCGCCGGCGGTGCTGAGCGCGCCGGCCGTATTCGGATAGGGAAATTCCTTGCGCGCCTTTTGTTGTCCGGTGGCGGGGTCCATCACGACCAGGCTGCTGGTGATGCGGTCCGGGTGCGTATACGTGCCGCCCGCGAATTTGCCCGGGACGTGCGCGGTGTGATCCGGCGTGAGATCAGCGCAACCCTCAAGGCTCGGAATATAGAAGAGCTTCGTTTTCGGACTGTACGCGGCCGGCCACAAATTGCTGCCGCCTGAAATTTCGGGACACACGAGTCGCGTTCCCTTGTTCTCCAAAACGCCGGGCGGCTCTGCATACAACTGCAAATCCTTGGTTGCATCGTAATCAACCGGCTTGCCGGTCTTCGGATCGATGCCCTTGGTCCAGGTGACCTTGGCGACATACTGGCCCACATTCAAAAATTGACCGGTGGTGCGATCGAAGCTGTAATTGAATCCATTGCGGCCGGCGTGCGTGACGATCTTGCGGTCCTGCCCATTGATCTTGGTATCAACCAAAACATGCGTGCCGGTTTCGTCGTAATCGCGGCTGTCGTTTGGCGTGTACTGGAAATACCATTTCATCTTGCCATTTGCCACATCGAAGGCAATTGCGCTCGACGTAAACAGGTTGTCACCGGGCCGGCGCGTGGCGTCATAGCCGGGCACCGGATTGCCCGAGCCCCAGATGGTCAGGTTGGTTTGCGGATCGTACGAGCCCGTGACATAGAACGCGCCGCCGCCGGTTTTCCACGCTTCGTTTTTGTCTTTCCACGTTTCGCTGCCCGCTTCGCCCGGCGCGGGTATTGCATAAGTCTTCCACTTCAGGTCGCCGGTCTTCGGATCGAGCGACGCAATCCAGTTGCGCGTACCTTGATCGCCGCCGGAACCGCCGACGATGATGTCGTCTTTCAGCGCCAGCGGCGCCGCGGACAACTCGAGCTCCGGGTGATCCGAAAGATTTTTGTCCCACACGATCTTGCCGGTCTCACGGTCGGTGGCAATGATTCTGCCATCCTTGCCGGTGGGTGAAATGACCAGATTGCCCCACAGGGCCACGCCGCGAATGCGCCCGTAGCGTTTCATGCCGGGGTCCATCTTCCACAGAATGCGCCCGTAATTGCCCGAGCGCACATCGATTTTGTAGACCACGCCCCAGCCATCGATCACGTACATGAACCCGTCGTCCACCAGCGGCGTTACCTGCAGCGATTCGTTGGGCGACGTGCCGCCGATCGCCACCGCGAACTGCAGCTTCATGTTCTTGATGTTCGACTTGTTGATCTGATCGAGCGCCGAATGGCGCTGCGAGGAGAAATCCCGATGCACCATCAGCCAGTTGTGCGGTTCCGGATTGAGCAGGCGCTCGAACGTAACATCGGCGGCCAAGAGCCCGGATGAGCCGGTCGCCAGAAATAGGCCGCCGATTGCAACGCGAAGCGCTTGCTGAATCAATGTGATCGTTTGCATAAAAATCCTTCGGGTGTCGTTTATTGTGGTTTTTTATTGGTGCGTAAAAAATACGGAATCATGGATTTCGGGTCAGGAGAATAAACCAAAGCCTGATTTTTTAATCGCAACCTCCCCTTCATAATTTTATATCGGCCTTCTTGATCCCGCACTCTTAAATCGATTTTAACTTGGCCTGAAATCGCACCTAACAATCAGGCCATGCCAGCAGACGCGTTCGTGACATGATGCCGTCATAACAATGCTGTCGCGTTGGCGCGGATCGTGCGTAACCGCAGTACGCGCGCGTGAAATCAAAAAACCCGGCTCGTTACGGACAAGGGTCGAAGAGTCGCAACCTGCCGGCCCCTTTTTTTTGGCGTGGCGTCTTATTTAGCCTTTCCCTCCACCCGCGGGCACATCGACACGGTTCCCTTGTTATCGACGCAGGCCTTGTAGCAGGCTTTCGCGTCCGAACACTTCAATTCATCACAGCGCTTGTCGCAATGCGCCCAATACACGGCGCCCGATGCCAACAGTATATTGGCGTTTTGATTTGGACTGCTCTGCGATTGCGCGTAGAGGGTTGTGGAAAGTAACGCGCAAAACGTACCGACGATCAACTTATGCATCGACAACATCTCCCTGAAATAAATTAACTCCATCCCATCCCCATCCCCATCCCGGCCTTCCCCCTGCCCCCGAGGGGATTTCCTGCGCGGCAAAGAGGCAGGGGAAAAATCGCCACTTTGTCCGCCAGTCACGGACCTAATCTGCGTGTATTCCCGCCGCCTTGATGACCCTGGCCCAGGTCGCGGTTTCGGTCTTGATATCGGCCGCCATGTTCTCCGGCGTGCTGGCGACCGGTTCGTAGCCTTCTTCTTTCAAGCGCGAAACGACGTCGGGTGCTTGCAAGGCTTTCACGACTTCCCGATTCAAGCGCTCGACGACACCGGCGGGTACGCCGCGCGGCGCCATGATGCCGATCCAGATTGAGACGACGAAATCTTTCACGCCCGACTCGATCATCGTCGGCAGCTCAGGCACTGCTGGCGAGCGCGTGCGGCCGGTGACGGCGAGGGCTTTCAGGCGCTTGCCTTTGACCTGCTGCATGGCCGACGGCATGGTCGCGAAAAGCATCGTGACTTCACCGGTCATCACCGCGAGCACCGCCGGCCCGCCGCCTTTGTACGGCACGTGCGTGATGTCGACGCCGGCCACATAGCTCAGCAAAGCGCCGGCGAGATGATTGGAAGTACCGTTGCCGCCCGATGCATACGTCAATTGGCCGGGCCGCGCTTTGGCGAGCGCGATCAATGCGCGCACGTCTTTCACCGGCATCGATGGCGGCACCACCAGCATGTTCGGCAGCGCCGCGATGATGCTGACGGGCGCGAAGTCTTTCACCGGGTCGTAGCTGAGTTTTTTATAGAGGCTCGTGTTCGCCACGACGACGCCGCTCGTAGTCGCCATGATCGTGTAACCGTCGGGCGGCGACTTCGCCGCAAGCTCGGCGCCCAGCGCGCCGCCCGCGCCGCCGCGATTGTCGATCAACAGCTGCTGGCCCAGCGACTCGCTCATGCGCTGGCCGACGGTGCGGATCAGGATGTCGGTCGAGCCGCCGGTCGCGAAGGGCACGATGACGCGTAGCGGCTTCACCGGATAGTCGCCATCCGCCGCCCGGGCGCCCGCGCTTGCGAGCAGCATTGCCGCCATCACGCTGCATAGCGCTGTCGTCGTAATTTTCATCTCGCGCCCCTGCGCTATTTTCACAGCTTGAACTTGCGCTGCAATGCTGCAAACCCGCTGTCAAGCCGGTTGCGCGACAGCTCGAGCCGCTGCATGCGCGTCATGACTTCCTGCCGGTCTTCGGCGAGCTTATTGCGTGCGAACGCGATGTGCTCCTGCACGCGCTCGGGCGCTGCGCCCGAACGGTACTTGCGCTCGCGCACGCAATGCATGGCGTCGAAGAGCCTGGCCAGGGTTTCCTTGCTGACCTTGATCGACTTCCCCGTGTATTCCTTGATCGCGTTCTCGAGGATATCCGGCCCGACCTGCGAAGGCGGGATGTTGCGGTCGGCGACCGTCTTCATCATGAGCGAGAGGATCTGGTGGCCGGTGCGATACGACATACCGTGCTCTTTGACGAGATAACCGACGACCGTGCTCGCCTGCGACCAGTGCTCGTTCGCGCACTGTGCCATGCGCGCCTTGTTGACCTTCATGCCGCCGAGGGCTTCGCTCAGCGCATCCATCGCGCGGTGCGATTCGTCGGCGCATTTCCAGAATTCGGCCGGCAGCATGGTCGCCATCTCGAGCTGGTCGGATGCCGTCTTCGTGATCGCCAGCGCCTCCATCAGGCGGCCGGTGATGAGGCCGCTGGTCCCGTTGATGAATTCGAGCACGTAGGGAATGCGCATCTGCGGCGAAATGCTCGACGTGATGCTCAGGCGGTCGGGCAGCTCGATGAAGTCGAACTCCGCGCTGTGCCAGATCAGGAAATCCATCGCGAGCCGGCCGAGCGTGCTGTGCATGAGCGCCAGCGCCATGTACGTCTCGAGCATGTAATCGTAGTTGCGGATGGAGTCGCGCGCGTTCCACGGCGCCGCATCGAAACCGAGCAGCGCATCGAAGCGCTCGAGGTCGAGAGGGAATTCGATGCCGTACGCCGCACCCGTGCCGACCGCGCTGATGTTCGTATTGCTGAAATTGAGCAGGAAGCGCTGAAAATCGCGCTCGAGCGGCTCGACGAACGACATCAGGTAAAAGCCGAAGGTGCCCGGCTCGATATGCTGGATATAGCTGTAGCCCGGCATCAGGGTTTCGATATGCTGCTCGGACACGTCTATCATGCGCGCGCGTAAATCGAGCGACGACGCCATGATGTTCAGCTGCAACTCGCGGAACGCGATGCGCGATGCGACGACGCGCAGGCTCGGGCTCGAGCGGCCGATGTGCAGCCAGCCGGATTTCTCCTCCTCGCTGAATTTGCGCATGTACTCTTCGCCGCCGTGGATCACGTTCCACAGGTTCTTGCGCGCTTCGACGACGCCTTCTTTCTCCATCTCGACGATGGCCTTGACGAGCGCCTCGACTGCCTCGGGCGGCGCAATGCCCTGCTCGCCGAGCACGACGACCTGCGCCTTGTCCCATTGATGCAGCGCCTCGAGGAACAGCGGCTCGCGCATCGTCTCGGCGTAGTAGTGCTTGAGCAGATCGCTGGGCTTGTCGTTAAGACGGCCCTTCCAGAAAAAACTCATACCTCCTCCGGTTCAGGAAATTCGGACAGCGCATGCAGCGGGATGTTTTGATGTTACCGCAAATTGGCGTCTGGTTTTCCGTGCTACCCGTGGGCGGCGACGCCAGTGCGTGCGATGCTCGACGCCAGCGCCCGCGTGTCCATGAACCGTTGGTTCACCTCCGGTTAATTACAGCGTGCGCCGCATGGTCGTCAGTGCTGTAATAGCCGGCCACCGAGGAGGCCACGCGATGAAGCACTTTGTCCTTACGCTCGCCTGTCTTATCGCAGCACCGGTCGCCGCGCAATCGTATCCGGTCAGGCCCATCGAGCTGGTCTCGCCGACCAACGCGGGCGGCGGCTCCGATCTCGTCGCGCGCACGGTGGGCGATATCATCGCGAGAGAGAAGCTGCTGCCGCAGGCGATCGTCATCCAGAATCGCGCGGGCGGGGGCGGCGCTGTCGGCCAGACGTATGCCGCGGCCAAGCGCGGCGATCCTTATGTCATCCTGTTAGCCGGCACCAGCCTCATCACGGTGCCGCTGCGCACCGGGCTCGACGTCGGCATCGACAAATTTCAGGCGCTGGGCGTGATCGGGCTCGATCTGAACTCGCTGGCGGTGCGCGAAGATTCGCCGTTTCGCACCGTGAAGGACCTCGTCACCGCGGCCAGGGCGAGGCCGAAATCGATCAACATCGCCATCACTTTCCCCGGCGGCTCCGCCCATCAGCTTCTCTATCGGCTCGAGCAGCTCACCGGCGTGAAATTCAATACCGTCTCTTTCAAGAGCGGCACCGATGCTGCCACCGCAGTGCTCGGCGGCCACGTGCACGCGACCGCCGAGAACCTCGGCGAGGTCATGCCTTTTGTCGAAGGCAAAAAGCTGCATCTGCTCGGTGTGCCCGCGCTCAGGCGGCCCGTAGGACTGCCCGACGTGCCGACGCTGAAAGAACAGGGCTTCGACGTGCACGCCGGCGGGTTCCGCGGCTTCGTCGCCCCGGCCGGCATCCCGCGTGAAGTGATCGCGCTGTGGGATGCGACGCTCGCCAAAGTCCACGCCAGCGCGGGGTGGAAAGAATACATGCGGCGCAATATGTACGAAGACGTGTACATGAACGCGGATGAAATGACGCGGTGGCTCGTGAGCGAGCAGGCCGAGACCGCGCGCTTTCTCACCGATATGGGGCTGGTCGTAAAGAAAGAAGAAAAGAAGTAATCAAACCCCGTTATCCCCTGATTTAACGGTCTCCTTCGTTTCGCGCGTCCCGCGCAGATAGAGCGCGGCTATTTCAGCGGCTTGAACCGTATGCGCTTGGGCTTGGCGCCCTCTTCGCCGAGACGCTTTCTCTTGTCGGCCTCGTATTCCTGGTAGTTGCCGTCGAAGAACGTCCACTTCGATTCGCCTTCGGCGGCGAGAATGTGGGTGGCGATGCGGTCGAGAAACCAGCGGTCGTGCGAGATGACCAAAATGCAGCCGGCGAATTCAAGCAGCGCATCTTCGAGCGCGCGCAGGGTTTCGACGTCGAGATCGTTTGACGGCTCGTCGAGCAGCAGCACGTTGCCGCCCTTGATCAGCGTCGCGGCGAGATGCAACCTGCCGCGCTCGCCGCCCGACAGCTTGCCGACGTGCTTGCTCTGGTCGGTGCCTTTGAAGTTGAAGCGGCCGAGATAGGCGCGCGACGGCATTTCGAATTTGCCTACGGTGAGGATATCGGCGCCATCCGAGATTGCATCGAACACGGTCTTGTCGTTGGCGAGGCCTTCGCGCGATTGATCAACCGACGCGATATGCACGGTT
>JANYDM010000207.1 GCA_025363575.1 Betaproteobacteria bacterium
TCATCGCGGCATCCGACGCGCAGCTTGCGCTGATCGACCGACTGCGCGAAACCGCCGACGCAGCACCTGCTCCGCGTCGCAACAAAGTCGCTGCGCGCAGCCGGTGATTTTCTTGTGCAGCGCACTTCAGGGCGGTGCATATCTATCTCTCCGGCTTGACGCCGTAGGTCGACTGCGCCGCTGACGGCGTGATATAGCCCTCGCGCAAATCCTTGGCCACGCTCGACGGATCCCGCAGTTTGGGATCGCCGAAACCGCCGCCGCCGTGGGTGCGGATGCACACCGTGCTTTGCGCCGGCACCCAGTTCACACCCTTGGGATCCAGCGCCTCACCGGTTTCGTGCAGAAACAGCGGCTGCCCGCCCTGTCCGCCACCGAACAAACCGCGCGGCAAAAACTTCGTGCGCTCGGCGAGAATCGACAACTGCATCGGGTGACCGGAGACGTTGCGGATCGTGACCTCCTGCGCCGGCCCGCCGCGGAATTCGCCCGCGCCCCCCGAATCCGCAACCAGTTCTTTGCTCTCGATAAGAATGGGCGTCGTTTGTTCGAGGACTTCGACCGGCGTCGCCGCCACGTTGGTCGGGAACGAAAGGCACGGCGTGCCGTCCCTGCCTTGCTTTGCGCCGAGCCCCCCCATCAGGAAAAACATATTGCGAAAAGGCCGGCCGTCCGGCCCTGTGCCGCCCAAAATGATGGTAGGTCGCGGCGCTCCGGAATCCGCGAGCACACGGCCGGGCAGCACGTCCTTCAACGCGCCGAAAATGACCGAATAGAGGACATGTCCCGTCAGATTGCGCCCGCCCACCGGCGCCGGATGCCGCGGATTCAGGATGGAGCCTTCGGGCGCGCATACGGAAATCACCTGCCGGGTAGCGTCGTTATTGGGCACATCCGGCGTGAGCAGCGCCTTCAGCGGATACGATGAGAACGCGTAGACGTAGCACATCGGACAGTTGATTCCGTAGGGCACCTGATCGGCCGAGCCTGTGTAGTCGAGAGTGATGCGCCTGTCCCTGACCGTAATCGCAACAGTGATGTTCAGCGGCGTTTCGCGCCCGTCCATCATGAGCGAGTCGTGATAGACGCCTTCCGGAATTTTTGCGACGGCGTTTTCGAGCGCCGTGCGCGAGCGGTCGAGGATTATCTGCACGCTGCGGTTGAACACCGGCAGGCCGATTTCGTCGACCATTTCGCGGATGCGCGCGGCGATCAGATGACCCGCGGCGATCATCGCGCGCACGTCGCCGATCACGATGTCGCTCATGCGCACATTGCTGCGGATGAACTGAAAAACGATGGGCACGTCCCGATGTCGATCGACAAGCTTCGTGATCGGGATCTGGACGCCTTCTTCGTAGACGTCGTTGGCGGCGGCCGACCAGATCTTGCCGCCGACATCGACCATGTGCGCAACGATGCCGGCAAAGCCGACCAGCCCGGACTCGTGAAAAATCGGCAGGGCGATGCTGAAATCGTTGAGGTGGCCAGTGCCCAGCCACGGATCGTTGGTGATGACGACATCGCCGTCGTGCCATTCGGACAGCGGAATCTCCCGGAGAAAAGCCCGCAGCGTTTGCGACATCGTGCCGACGAAAGGCGGCGCGCTGCTGGTCGGCTGCGCGACCGAGTCGCCGGCCGCATTCATGAAGACGCAGGTGTAGTCGCGCGCCTCGCGGATCAGCGTAGAAAACGACGACCGGATGAGCGTCGTCGCGCTCTCGTCAACGATGGAGATCAGGCGCGACCAGCGGATATCCACGTCGATCGGGTTCAGCTCGTGCCCAGGATTCTTCAATTGAGACTCGCAATCACATGGCCGAATTCGTCCACGCGCGCCGTGGCGCCTGCGTCGAGGAGTATCGTCGTTTCGCGATCCTCGATCACCAGTGGTCCATGGGCAACACCGCGTTCCTGAAGCTCGCTGCGGGTAAGTACTGCGCATTCGACGTGGCCGCCGCAGTCTTTCAGGTAGATCGGGCGGCGCCTGCCCGGTCCCTGCCCGCCGCCGCCCTTCCCGGCGACGACCGCGTGCTGGGAAATACTGGCAAAAGGCCGCGCTCGCGCAAAGAGCCGCACGCTGGCGATTTCGATCGCCACGCCATCGACGAGGCGGCCGAATAGTTTTTCGTAACTTTCCCGAAAAAGCGCGGCAATGCGGTCGGCGGCTAATCCCTCTCCGGGCGGACCGGGAATCGCGACGGAAATGTCATAGCCCTGCTTCGCATAATGCATGTCGAGAAAGAGCGAGTAAGCCAGCGTCGACTCCCCCTCGTCCGCCCGGTGCATCTGGCGCGCGGTTTCCTTTTGCAGTTCGGCGACGATGGTTTTCAATTTCTGCACATCGAGTTCGTCCATGCGCTGGATGAACGTGCGCGTGGCAGTGCTTGCATTGGGCGCGACCAGCAAACCGACCGCGGACGCGACACCCGCAGCGAGCGGATAAATAATGGACCGTATGCCGAGCCGGCGGGCCATGAAGCAGGCATGCAGCGGACCGGCGCCGCCGAATGCGATCAGGCTGAAGTCACGCGCATCCAGGCCTTTCTCGAGCAGCTGGATGCGCGTTGCAGAGGCCATCTGCTCCGTTACAAGTTCGATGATGCCCGCAGCCGCGGTGAGGGTGTCCATACCCAGCGGATCGG
>JANYDM010000010.1 GCA_025363575.1 Betaproteobacteria bacterium
CTGCGGCACGTACAGCGCGCCGGCGACCCCGCAGATGACTGCCGAAAATGTCCAGATGAACAGCTTGTACCAGAGCGGATTGTAACCAGAAAACATGACGCGGTTTTCGGCGTCGCGTATGGCGGTAAGCACGCGTCCGAACTTAGATTGCACGAGGTAGCGCGCGAGGAGCAGCGTCGCCATCAACGTCGTCCCCGTGATCGCGAAAAGCGCCATGCGCGCTTGCGATGTATGAATGGGAAAGTCGAGGATGCGTTTGAAGTCGGTAAATCCGTTGTTGCCGCCGAAGCCGGTGTCGTTTCTGAAGAACAGCAGCATGAATGCGAAAGTCAGCGCCTGCGTGATGATGGAAAAGTACACGCCCTTGATGCGCGAGCGGAAAGCGAAGAAGCCGAACACGAACGCCAGCAGGCCCGGCACCAGTATCACCAGCAACGCGCAGTACCAAAAACTCGACGTGCCAGTCCAGTACCACGGATAGGCTTTCCAGTCGAGAAACACCATGAAGTCCGGTAGCACGCTGTGATACACGCCGTCGAGCCCGATCGAGCGCATGAGGTACATGCCCATGGCGTAGCCGCCAAGCGCGAAAAACAGGCCGTGCCCCAAGCTCAGGATGCCGGTGTAGCCCCAGATCAGGTCCATCGCCAGGGCGACCATCGCGTAACACATGATCTTGCCGCCGAGCGCAACGAAATAGTCGGACAGATAGAACATGCTGTCCTTGGGCACTAGCAGATTAAGCACCGGAAACACCACCAGCACGATTAACATGAAAGCGCCGATCACAGCCCAGCCCCTGGCGCCATACAACCGCGTCATCTTGTGCGCCATACCCATGTCAGTTTTCGGTCACGCGCCCTTTCAGCGCGAACAGGCCCTGCGGACGTTTTTGAATAAAGATGATGATGAACACCAGGATCGCGATTTTCGCGAGTACCGCGCCCGACCAGCCTTCGAGCACTTTGTTGAGTATGCCCAGTCCCAGGCCCGCATAGACGGTGCCGGCAAGCTGGCCGACGCCGCCCAGCACCACGACCATGAATGAATCGACGATGTAAGACTGGCCGAGGTCGGGCCCTACATTGCCGATTTGCGATAACGCGCAACCCGCCAGACCGGCAATGCCGGAACCGAGCCCGAACGCCAGCATGTCAACGCGCGGCGTGCGCACGCCCACGCAGCTCGCCATCGTGCGGTTCTGCGTCACGCCGCGCACGAACAAGCCGAGGCGGGTGCGAGTGAGCATCAACCACACTGACACCAGCACCAGCGCGGCGAAGAAAATGATTGCGATGCGGCTGTATGGCAACACGACGTTGGTCATGATCTCGACGCCGCCCGACATCCACGCCGGATTTTCAACCTGCACGTTCTGCGCGCCGAATATCGTGCGCACGAGCTGGATCAGGAACAGGCTGATGCCCCAGGTCGCGAGCAATGTCTCGAGCGGCCGGCCGTAAAGAAAGCGGATGACAGTACGTTCAAGGACTATGCCGACGAGCGCAGCGGCCAAAAACGCTCCCGGCACCGCGCACAGCAGGTACCAGTCGAAAATGCCTGGCATATGCGCGCGAAACTGATTCTGGATCACGTAAGTCGTATAGGCGCCGATCATGATGAGTTCGCCGTGCGCCATGTTGATGACGCCCATCAGGCCGTACGTAATGGCGAGGCCCAGCGCGGCGAGCAGCAGGATGGAACCGAGGCTGATGCCGGAAAAGAGCACGCCGAGTTTATCGCCCCACGCGAGCCGCCCCTCGACTGCACGCAGGCTTTTCTGCGCTTCGATGCGAATCGCTTCGTCCGCCTCGGCGTATGTCCCATCGTCTTTTTTCTCGAGTACGCTGAGCAGCAGCGTCTTGGCATTCGAATTATTCGAGCGTCCGAGTATGCGGATAGCGCCGATGCGCGTATCGCGGTCGCTGCTTTTCAATTCAGCGACGCCTCGATGATTTCCAGCATCGGCTTGATTTCCAGGTCCGTTTCCTTGTCGACTGCCTTCTTCAGGAGCGGCAGCATTGCGTCTTCCGCGCCGCCGGCGAGCTCGCGGGCGGCCGCGAAACGCACGGCACGATCGGGTGAAATGAGCTTGAGGGCCGCCAGCGCGGTCGCCAGCTCGCGGCGCAGCCGGTTGTTGGCGGCGACGTCCTCTCGTTCGGGGGGCAGCGGCTCCACCTTTTGACCGGTCATCGCATCGATGCCGGTATCGCCTTTGACAATGAGGACCAGCTTGCCGGACGTTTGCAGTTCACCGTCGGCCAATGCCTGCAGCAGGGTGGACGCCTGGGCGTCGCCCTCGGTAACCAGTGATGCTATGGCAGCGACTTGTTCGTCGCTCTCGCCGAATGCGAGCTTGCGGACCACTTCGGGATCGATTGCGCGGGCAGGGCTGCTGAACGCCAGCAGGAAAAATATGACCAG
>JANYDM010000011.1 GCA_025363575.1 Betaproteobacteria bacterium
TGCCAGGCACAAACAGGCCGGCAAAAGAATGTTTTTGATGTATTGCATAAAGTCCTCCGTTCGACGGCGGCTGCCGTCGCAGTGAAAGCGTAGTGTACCCGAATTGGGTGATTTCAGCGGCGCGATTTTCCGCGCGCGAGCTCGCCGCGCACGATGGCCGCCCCCGCCGCCAGCGCCTTGAGCTTGCCGAGCGCGACGGCGCGCGGTAGCGGCACCATGCCGCAGTTGGTGCACGGATACAGCTTGTCGGGCGCGACGAACTTCAGTGCGGCGCGTATCGTGCGCGCGACCTCCGCCGGCGTTTCGACCTTCTCCGTCGCGACGTCGATCGCCCCCACCATCACGTCCTTGCCTTTCAGCAGGCCGATCAGTTCGAGCGGCACTTTGGAGTTGCGGCATTCGAGCGAAACCTGGTCGATGGTCGAGCGCGCCAGCAGCGGAAACGTGCTTTCGTACTGGCGCCATTGCGAGCCAAGCGTTTTCTTCCAGTCGACGTTCGCCTTGATGCCGTAGCCGTAACAGATATGCACCGCGGTCTTGCAGCGTATGCCTTCCGCGGCTCGCTCCAGTGCGGCAATGCCCCAGTCGCGCACGTCGTCGCGGTAGGCATCGACGTTGAACGCCGGCTCGTCGAACTGAATGACGTTTGCGCCGAGCGCGGCCAGCTCGCGCGCTTCCCTGTTGAGTATTTTTGCGAAGGCCATCGCCAGCTTCGCGCGGTCTTTGTAATGACGATCGGCCAGCGTGTCGATGATGGTCATCGGTCCCGGCAGCGTGTATTTGATCGGATGATCGGTGGCCGCGCGCAAGAGACGCACGTCTTCCGTATGCACGGGATGCGGGCGCGTGACGGGGCCGACGACCTGCGGCACCTTCGCATCGTAGCGCTTGCGAATGTACATCGTGACCAGGTGCTTGAAATCGATGCCCTTGAGATGTTCGAGATAGCCGGTGACGAAGTGGCGGCGCGATTGCTCGCCATCGGTAATGATGTCGATGCCCGCAAGCTCCTGGTCGCGGATGGCCAGACGCGTCGCGTCGCGCTTCGCTTCTTCCAAAGCGGCACCGTCGAGCAGCCACGGCGCCCACAACTGGTTGGGCTGCGCGAGCCACGCCGGCTTCGGCAGGCTCCCGGCTATGGTCGTTTGCAGCAATGTTTTTTTCACGCGGATCCCCCCTGGATTTTTCACGTGCCCCCGACGTCAGGTCAAAGCGGTATAAATGCGCTGCGCCGCCGAGAACAATGCGCGGTCATTATCCGCTTTGCCGATGATCTGCGCACCCACCGGCAATCCATGCGGCCCCTTGAAGACCGGCATCGTCACGCACGGCACGTGCAGGCTGGTCCAGATCAGACAGTTGTTCGCGTTGCCGGTCGAATTCAGCCCGACCGGGGCCTCGCCGGTCGCGGATGCGGTGAGCAGCACGTCGTAGTCGCGCCCCAACTCGACGAACTCGCGGCGGCATTGCGCGGCGAACGCGCGCGCCTGTTGATAGCGCTCGAAGCTGCATTCGAGGCCGAGCTTCAGCCGGTTCTCGCGCAGCGTCGTGCTGATCTTCTCCCAGTGGTGCTCGATTTCATAGGAGAAATTGCGCGAGAACTCGAAACTGGAAATCGCACTGTGTGCGTCCACCAACCGTGAAAAATCCGCGGGCAACTCGAAATCCTTGATCTGCATGCCGGCGCGCGCGAGATTTTGCGCCGTCTCTTCGAGCATCTTCTGCGTGTAGGGCTCGACCTGCGGCCACAGGTGGGTGCGGCAGAAACCGACGCGCAACGCGCCTTCATGCGCGGGCACCGGCTGCGGCTGCACGCCGATCAGCACGTCGCGATAGAGCGCGAGGTCGTCGATCGAGCGCGCGATGAGGCCCAGCGTATCGAGCGAGCCCGACGCTTCGCGCACGCCCGAGCATCGCAGGTCGCCCCACGTCGGCCGGTAACCGAATGCGCCACAAAACGCCGCGGGCCGTATCGTCGAGCCCGTCGTTTGCGTGCCGATCGCGAGCGGCACCATGTGATCGCCGACCGCAGCCGCAGAACCGCTCGACGAGCCGCCCGGCGTGCGCGTGGGGTCGAACGGATTTCTCGTCTTGCCCGGATGACGGTTGGCGAATTCGGTCGTCACCGTTTTTCCCATCAGGATGCCGCCCGCTTTGCGCCCGAGGGCAACGCATGCGGCTTCGTTCTTCGGCTGGTTGCCTTTATAGATGGGCGAACCGTATTCGGTGGGCATGTCCATCGTGTCGATGATGTCCTTGATGCCGAACGGCACGCCGCGCAGCGGCCCGCGCCTGCCGCTCTGGTCGAGCGCGATGGCCTGCCCTATCGCCTGCTCGCGATCGAGGTACTGCCAGGCCTGGACATGCGGCTCGCGCAGCTGGATGTGCTCGAGGCAGGCGCGCACGACGGATTCGCAATTGGTTTTACCGGCATCGATGAGCGCAACGATTTCAGTTGCCGTCAGATCGTTGAGCTTGGTCGATTCTTTTTTCAGGGCGAGGTTCATGCAATATTTCCTTAATCAAGCGGCGGGAAGCGTGCTCTCGAGCGGAAGGCGGAGTGTAGAGCAAAATCGCAAATGCATGAAAGGCGCGCAGTGCGGTTGCAGCGGCCGACGCCGTAGCGATCGCAAGCCGAACCGCGCCGCCACCGCCGCTCGTGACGCAGTGCCTATGACCCTTCGCGTGTGTGCGCTAACGTACGAAGTGCAATATTCTGCAATGATAAGTTACATCCCCGAGGAGGCACTATACGATGAAGCCGGTTCGCGAAATCACACTCTTACTGGCGTTGCTGTTGACTGCAGACAACGCTTTGGCGCAGGCGCAGGATGAAGTGCGCCAGATGTTCGACCGCTATATTCAGGCCGAAAACGAGCACAACCTCGCTACAGTGGGCCAGGCGCTGCAGGATTCGAAAGAACTGCTGTGGATCACGCCGCATGGCAAGCCGGTATGGGGCCGCGACGCCGCCATGCAAGAGCTGACCAGGGTCTATCAGGGCGCGTGGAAACTCGAGCCTGAAATGACGGCGCTCAAAGTCACGCAACAGGGTGATAACGTGGTGCGCCTGGTCGTGCCGATCCGCTACACGCTCGCGATGGGCGCCGCGCCGGAGCGCTACCTCGTGCAGCAAACTTACGTGAAAACGCCGCTGGGCTGGCGGATTTCAAGCCTCATGCCCGCACCGCTCGCAACGCAATAGTCAGGGCGGCGCGCCGCTGGCGCCGCCGCGGTTGCGCACCAGCATTTTGGCTGTGGCTTCGACCACGATTTCATTGTTCTGATTGCGGCATACGGCGGTCAGCTCAACCAGGCCGCCGCCATGCTTCGGCTTGTCGCTTTTGCCCGCGATCGTCCATGTCGTGGCGATTGTGTCCCCGGGCCGCACCGGATGCGTGAAGCGGCAATTGTGCTCGAGGTAGGCGATGCCGGTGCCTGCGAAATACGTGCCGACCGGCCCGCCGACGATGGCGCCGGTGAATACTCCGTGCAGCACGCGCCCGCCGAAGCGTGTTTGCTCCGCGAATTGCTGATTGATATGCAAAGGGTGGCTGTCCCCGATAAGGCCCGCCGCCAGCACCAGATGCGCGTCCGTAATGGTCACCGCGGCGCCAAAAGTGTCGCCGATCTTAATTTCGTCGTAGCCCTTGCCTGGAAATACGGTCATGCGTCCCCCTCCTTTACCACAGTCATGATGCGCCAGCGCTTGAACTCCGCTTCGAAATCGGCCAGCGTCAGAAAACCCATGCACGGGAAGGCGCCGCGGGTCGCAATTTCTCCGCCGGCGAGCTTCAGCGCGAGCATGATCGCGGCCATGCAAGGAACCTCGGGCCCGTGATTTGCGTCAGCGGTCAGGTGCCATTCCAAGCGTGCCCGGCTGCCGTCCTCACGCGTGCCAAGCACGCTTACCAGCATCCCGCCGCGCTCACCGCCCAGCCACGTCAATGCCCGCGCGAGCGGCACGGACAGGCGCTCGAGCGGCAATGCAACCCCCTTGCGACGCACGGCTGCGGCGAGATATAGCACGCCGTGCTCGACGGCAAACTCGAGCGCCACGCGAAATTCCACCGTCGCAACGCCTGGATAGCGCGCGGGCAGCAATGCAAGGTCTGGGACGTCGCAGGCTGCCGCCCAACGACTGCCCAGTCCCTCAATCGTGACGCGCTGCAATTCCTGCCAGCCGCATGCGTCGCTCCACTCGCCTTCGTGCAGCCATTTGAACGGCCGGCCGGCGTAGCTCAGCACGCTTGCGATCGTTGCGGCGCCGCGCGGTGCGCGCTGGCCCGGTGCAATCACGATGCGGATCGCCTCGATGCGCGCGAGGCGGCGCGCGAGAGCGTCGACGACGGCGGACGAAAGCGCGGGCAAAGTGCTGGCGCCCGCAATCGCAAGGATGCCGGCGTCGCGCGCGCGCGCGTGAATTCGCTCCGCAAAATTGGCGACGAAATCGCGGCCGTCGGAAAGGTCGATGTAGTGCGCGCCGGCCGAAATGGCCGCTTGTGCCACTTGGTAACCGCGGCCCTGATACGGCCCCGCGCAATGCACGACGATAGCGGGCGCCAGGTCGTGCAGCGCGCGCGGAAAATTATGGGCCGCCAGATCGATGCGCGCGCGCCCGATGCGGGCATCGAGCGCCGCGAGCCCCTCCTTATGGGGATCGCGGCCCGCCGCGATGACTTCCGCATCGCCGCGTTCGCTGAGCGCGCGGCAGATGCGCGCGCCGAAATTGCCGTAACCGCCCAACACGACTATCCGCATCGCGTGCGCTTGTATTATGAGTTGCGGTATTCTACCGATTCGACTTTCAGCACACTCATATTTATGCGGAATCCAAGCTTGCTCTCGCGGCGACTCATGACGTACGCATCGGTGGTCGCGGGTGCGGCGGTTGTCGCGACGACTGCATCCGCCGCCTTTCCCGACAAACCGATCCGCTATATCGTGCCGTCCGCGGCCGGCGGTGGCGCGGACTCGCTCGCACGCATACTCGCCGCCGAACTTTCAAAGCAGCTCGGCCAGCAGGTGGTCGTAGACAATCGCGCGGGCGCGAGCGGTGCTATCGGCATGGAAATGCTGGTACGCGCCTATCCCGACGGCTACACCATAGGTTACGGCAACACGCCGCTGCTCGCGATCAACAGGAGCCTGCTCGCCAGCTGGCCATACGAAGCAGGGCGCAATCTGCAGCCGGTCGCACGCCTCACGAATTCGCAGAACCTGCTCACCGTCACGCTATCGCTGCCGGTCAAATCGGTGCGCGAGCTGATCGACTATGCAAAAAACAATCCGGACAAGCTGATCTATGCATCGCCCGGCAACGGCACCACAGTGCACCTCTCGGCAGAACTGTTCAAGCAGATGACCGGCACGCGCATGGTGCACGTGCCGTACAAAGCGATCACCGTCGCCCACACCGAGCTGATCGCGGGCCAGGTGCATGTCATCTTCGACAACCTGACGTCGATCACCGCTCTGGTCAAAGCCGGCCGCCTGCGCGGACTCGCGGTGACCGGTACCCGGCGCGCGGGCCCCTTCCCCGAATTACCCACGATGGCCGAGGCGGGCGTGCCCGGTTACGACGTCACCGTGTGGACCGGCGTGGTCGCGCCGATGGGCGTGCCGCCCGCGATCATCGCGAAGCTCAGCGCCGAAATCAACAAAGCCTGCACTTCACCTGCACTATTGGAAAAGTTCGCGACCTTCGGCAACAGCTGCCTCGGCAGCACGCCGGCCGAATTCAGCGACCTCATCAAGAAAGAAACCGTCAAATGGGCCGAGGTCGTGAAAATTTCCGGCGCGAAAGCGGATTGAAAAACAGGATTCGGGATTCGGATAACGTTTACGCCGGCGCCGTGAGTTCGTCGATGTTCGCGAGCTTCGCACCAATTTCGCGTAGCACCACTTCAGGCCGTTGATCGCATTCCTCGGCAGTCCGCATTGCCGGCGGCTTCAGCTGTGCTTCAATATAGGCGCCCAGCCGGCGCGAACGCGCGACCACGCGCGTGCCGAACAAACGACGCTCGCGGTCATAGCGCGCAAGCGCCGCGTCCAAATCGCCGGGCGCGTCGGCGATGGCCTGTGCCAGGCACTGCGCGTCGAGCGCGGCCTTGGTCACGCCCATGCCCACATGCGGCCGCGCAACGAATGCCGCGTCGCCAAGTAAAGCCACCCGCCCCACCGCCATGCGCGGCGATTCGAGGTCGAAGATCGCCTGAAAGAACGGTTGCGGCGCCCGCTCGACGATCTCGTAGATCTGCGGCGCGAGCAATGCTTTAGCCTGCGCGCGCATCTCCGCTACGACCTCGCGGGTGATCAGCGGTGGAGGAATCGCCACGCCGTGACAGTGACCGGATGAGTCAGTCGCGAGCCGCGGCAGTTCCCGTTCGAAATCACATGGCCGGTACCAGACGAAATTCGAACTGCGATGCCCGGGCCGCACGTCGTTGTCGCGCCCCGGTACTGGATAAACCAGCATCATTTCTCCGATAGGGAGTCCGAACGCATAGCGTTCGAAGATCGCCGCGTGCGTCGCGGGCGAAACAGCGGACTCGTCGACGACCCCGCGCCATGCGATGTAGCCCGCATATCCGGGTTGCGCTTCCGGCACCACTTGCGCGCGCACGCTCGAGCGTATCCCGTCGGCCGCAATCAACAGGTCGCCCTGCGCGCTGCTGCCATCGCTGAAGAACGCTGTGACACCGTTCGCATCCTCTTCGATGCGGTCGAGGTTCACACCGAAATGATATTGCGCCGGGGGCAGCAGGTCTTTGAGCGGCCGGTAGATGCGCGCCCACGCCGTCATCATTTGCGGCAGCGCCACCTTGTGCAGCATCTTTCCCGTACGATCGAGGCAGATGCGCTCGCGCACTTCAACGCCGATTGATGCGTCGATGGCGATGCCGAGCCGCCCCATCACCGCGAACAGCTCGTCATGCGTGCCTATGCCCGCCCCGCGCGTGGCGAGATCGTCAGCAACGCGCTCGAACACTTCGACATGCCAGCCGAGTGCGTGCAGCATATTGGCTGCGAACAGTCCGCCGAGTGAACCTCCTATAACGAGCGCACGCTGCTGTTTGCCCATCGCGTTATCATAGCGGCAATTCAAAATCGACGGACGTGAACATGGACGTTTGGCACGGCAGCAACGATGCAGCATGGGACAAAGCGCAAGAAGAATTATTCGCGGCCGGCCTCACTGACGGTCTGCCCGTGACGCCACCGACGCGCGAGCGCGTCGATGCCATGCTCGAACATTGCGGCTTCGACGGCGGCGAAATTGTGACGACGCTGCCGCCGGCATTCGAAGAGGCGACGTGGCGAGACATTGCAATCAATGCGGTGATGGCGGGCTGCCTGCCCGCTTACCTGCCGGTCGTCGGCGCGGCAGTCGATGCGCTGGCCGCTCCCGAATTCAATCTGATCGGCGTGGCGACAACTACCGGATCCGCATGGCCGATTATTATCGTCAACGGGCCGATCGCCGCCGAACTCGGCATGAATGCGGATGGCAACGCGCTGGGGCCCGGCAATCGCGCGAATGCGGCTATCGGCCGCGCGGTGAACCTCGCGCTGCGCAACATCGGCGGCGCCAAACCCGGCGAGCTCGACATGGCAACGCTCGGCCAGCCCGCCAAATACACTTGCTGCTTCGCGGAAAACGAAGCGGCCAGCCCATGGCCGGCGCTGCACGTAGAGCGCGGCTTCGATAAGGATGCGAGCGTTGTCACTATCGTCGGCATCGGCGGCTCGGTTGAGATCGTCGACTCGGTCAGCAACACGCCGCAGGACCTCGCGCAGACATTCGCGCAATCGATGTTGATCGCCGGCACCGCCGGCGGCGGCGGTTTCGGCCTCCTGGGCGGCGGCGAGCCGCTGCTGCTCATGCCGCCCGAAATCGCGAACACGTTTCAGCGCGGCAGCTGCACCAAGGCGCAGGCCAAGGCGTTGATCTGGGAGCGCGCGGTGCTGCCGCTGGATCGCCTGTCAGCTGCGATCCGCGAACATCATGCGAGCTTGCGGGTTGCCGCCGAAGACGGCACGGTTGACGGGCCATTGCGCGTCGCGCGCAACGCAGATGACGTGATGATCGTCGTCACCGGCGGAGTAGGCGTCAAAGCCGCTTATATGCCGACGTGGGGAGGGACGACGAAAGCGGTGAGCCGGCTCGTTCGCGGGCGACGCTGAACCGGGGCGCAGCGCTCCGCATTCGATTTTTTTCGGCGCGTTGCGACCGCGCGCTGTCTGGCCTATCCTGACAGGCAGGCGGCGCAAGACCGCCCAAAGTTCAAGCACACGACCGGGGAGTCTTGTAACCGGGAGGGGGACAAGCATGGTGACACGTCGTCGAGTTCTGCTGTCGTTGGGTGCAGGCACGCTGGGCGCCGGTGCAAGCGCAGCTCTCATGGGCCAGGCCGTGGCCGAGCCGCTGGTGGACGGGCCGTGGAGCAATCAGCCGGGGGGCGTCATTCCGCCGTATCAAATCCCGTCGCAGTTCGAAAAAAACGTCGTGCGCACGGTGGACAATCCGGACAATCTGCCGCGCAATTCGCGCGCGCGCACACCTCATCACTTGCTCAAAGGCATCATCACGCCGAACGGATTGCACTTCACAATCTGTCACGGCGGCGTGCCGGACATCGATCCCGGCAAGCACCGGCTCGCCATTCACGGGCTCGTCAAGCGTCCGCTCGTGTTCACGCTCGACGCGCTCGAGCGCTATCCGATGGTATCGCGCATCGGCTTCGTCGAGTGCGGCGGCAACAGCGCACCGCTTTTCTCGAACGTTGCGCTGCAGGAGAACGTGCAGGCGCTGCACGGGCTCGCGTCGTGCTCCGAATGGACCGGCGTGCTGCTCTCAACGCTGCTGCAGGAAACCGGCGTCGACGCCAAAGCGAAATGGATGATCTGCGAGGGGGCCGACTCGCCGCGGCTGCATCGCAGCGTGCCGCTCTCAAAAGGTCTCGACGACGCGATGATCGCGCTCTATCAAAACGGCGAGCGCATCCAGCCGGGCCAGGGTTATCCGATGCGGCTGTGGCTGCCCGGCTACGAAGGCAACATGAACGTCAAGTACCTGCGCCGCATCATGCTCACCGAGGAACCTGCGATGAGCATGTACGAGTCGAAGACCTATTCGCAGGTACTGCCGAACGGCAAGGCGTACCGCTTCTACTTCCTGCAGGAAGTGAAATCGTTCATTGCGAGCCCGTCGCATGGCATGGTGCTGAAAGAACCGGGCGTTTACGAGATCACCGGCGTCGCGTATTCGGGCACGGGCCGCATTGCGAAAGTCATGATCTCGACCGACGGCGGGCGCGGCTGGACGCAGGCACAGTTGCAGGATCCCGTGCTGCCGAAGGCATTCACCCGGTTTCGCCTGCCGTGGAAATGGGACGGCAGTCCGGCGGTGCTGCAGAGCCGCGCGTGGGACGAAGGCGGCAATGCTCAACCGCTGCGCGCGGACTTTGTCGCGTTGCGCGGCGAGACCTCGAAGCCGCCGCCGGTCACCGCGTTTCCGAGCCAGCATTTCAACTCGATCACGAGCTGGGCCGTCAGCAGCAACGGGGAGGTAAAGCATGTATACGCTTAGAGCGAGACTTGCCCTCGCAGCGTTTGCGATTGCATCGCACGCGACGGCGGCCGAGTTGCCGAATCTCGGCAAGCCGATTACGCCGGCTGAACTCGCGGCTTGGAACATCACTGCAATGCCGGACGGCAGCGGCCTGCCGCCGGGATCGGGGACCGCCGCACAAGGCGCGCCGCTGTTCGCGCAAAAATGTGCGGCGTGCCATGGCGAGCAGGGGCGCGGCGGTCTCGCTGTGTTTCTGATCGGCGGACCGCCGAAAGCAAACCTCGACGGCGGCAAGACAATTCCGAATTACTGGCCGTACGCGACGACGGTGTTCGATCTCATCCGGCGCGCGATGCCGTATCAGGCGCCGGGTTCGCTCACCAGCGCCGAAGTGTACGCATTGACTGCGTACATTCTGGCGGGCAACAAGCTGATCGCCGAAACCGACATCGTCGACGCGCAGACGCTGCCTAAGGTGAAAATGCCGAACGTCGACAATTTCATCACGCGCTTTCCGGAGCGGATTTAGAGACGCGCAAATCGCCTTACGCGCGACTCATCGACTTCTATCCCCAGCCCCGCGCCGTCCGGCACTTCTGCATAACCTTTGGAGAATGCAACCGGACGAACAAGCACGTCTGCGGCCAGATACTGACTCGTCAGCGACACGCCCCAATCCAGTGACGGCACCGCTGCCGCCATGTGAAGCACTGCAGCAGTCGCTATACCGGACTCCGCGATTTTGCACGCAAGATTCACATGCATGCCGAGTTCGTGGCATAAATCTGCCGCGTCGTACATAGGCCGCAAACCGCCCATCTTGATGGCCTTCAGGCTCGCGCCGCTTGCCGCGCGCGCAGCATGGTGATTGCGGATGTCCGCGAGACCATGCACGCCTTCGTCGCAGCCGATGGCAATCCGTGTTGCAGCAGCGATCTCTGCCATACCGGTTAAATCTTCCGCCGCCACCGGCTGCTCGAGGAAATTCAGCGTCGTATCTTGCACTGCGCGCACGTACTCGAGCGCGTGCGCGACGCTCCAGTTCTGATTGGCATCCGCCGAAATCAGCACGTCATTCCCGAGCGCCGCGCAAACGGCGCGGGTACGCGCGATGTCGTACTTCACATCACCGGCGCCGACCTTGATCTTGTAGGCGACATAGCCCTCCGATTTGCAGCGCGCCGCTTCCACGACATCGGCAGCCGCATCGCCGGATGCGATCATGCGCAAAGCGGGAATCCGGCTGCGGCGCTTCTCGCCCAGCAATTCGTACACGGGCTTGCCGAGCGCTTTACCGAGCGCATCGTGTGCGGCCATTTCAATTGCGGCCTTGGCACCGGAATTACCATAGAGATTCGCGTCCATGACCTCCGATAGCTGGGCAATTTCGGAAAGTTGCGCACCTTCGAGAAAAATTGCAAGGTGGTTGACGGCGGCGGCCATGCTCTCGACGAATTCGCCGGTCATCGTCGGCGCAGAGCCCGCCTCGCCCCAGCCGACGACGCCGCCTGCCTCCAGGCGCACGAGCATGTTGTCCGCCGTCGTCAGCACGCCTTTGGAGCGTTTGATCGGCTGGACGAGCGGCAGGCGAACCGCAATCGCCTCGATGCGCTGAATCTTCAATGCGATTGCGGTCTACCGGCGCCGAAACTCTTCGACCGACTTCGCGAGTTTGCCGGCATGCGTCTTCAACGGCAGCGTCACCGGATGCGTCGCGCCGAAAGTCGGCACGTAGGCTGAGTGTTTTCCGGCACCGCCGATCACGAACACGTACGCATTGTCCGGATCCTTCATCACCGGCACCAGGCGGTCGAGCCCCGCTTCCGCGAATTCACCGTTGAAAACCGGCCACTGACGAATGCGGCGCTCGATGTTCTCATCGGACAGCGAACCGAGCGGTACGCGGCCGTGCTCGAACAGGTATTTCTTTACATCGGCCTTGGAATAGCCGTCGCGCGCGATCGTCTTGGCGTGCTCAGGCCCGAACACGAATGCCGGAGCGCCGTCGAAATAAAGATTGTTGGCACCCGTCGCCGCGGCCACGCCGGCCATCATCTTCAAGAGTCCAATGCCGGTAATGCTTTCGTGGTCGTTCATGTTGTGCATGCTCTCCGCGCCAAACACGCTGACCGTGCTGGTGTCGCGCGCAAACCCATGCTCGACCTGTAAGGGCTCCCACGGACTTTCGTCTTCGTTCTCCGCCGCGCAAAACGTGTACTTCGCCGGCGTACCGAACGTCGCCATGTCGCCGACAGCGGGCGTAGCGCCGCCGACATTCAGCATCGCGAGCCGCACCGCGCGGCCGATGGTCGCATTGGCCTGGTTGCCGGGACCGAACGCGTTGTGGCCCGAGTTCATCTTGAGCTCTTTCGCAACCGGCCCATTGACTACGATCATCGTCGTGCACGGATGCGTGGTCGCGCTCACGCCATAGAGATTGAACCTCTCATCAACCAGCGCATCGATCGCAAGCATCACCAGCGGAAAATATTCCGGCTTGCAGCCTGCCATCACCGCGTTGGCGGCGAGGCGCAACGGCGTCGCCTCGCCGTAACGCGGCGCGACCAATCCCAACGGTTGATCGAGCGGGCGGTCGCAATACGCGAGCATCTTCTCGACGCGTGCGGCAGTCGGCGGCACGATAGGCAGGCCGTCACCCCAGCCTTTCTCTATATAGAGAGTGTTGATGCGCTCGAAGTCATCATCGGCTTCGAGCCCCGCGCCCGGCGCCTTCATCAGCTGGCTCAAGTCGTTCATGATGCGTACTTCTTGACGAGACTGGCGAACTGCGGCGCAGCCTCGCCCGCGCGCGCTTTGACATCGACCAGCGAGATGCCGCCCAGCGGATGCGTGATTTCCACTAGCGGCAGTTCGGGCACGCCGAAGGTGCGCGCCTGGTTGCGGCCGAGCTTCTCGAACGGGCCGGAGTAAATCACCGCCGTCACCAAACCGCGCTTTCTCAGTTCACACATGTCGTGGACACTCCACGACGTGCATGACCCTCAATCGCCCATCGCAGAGATGACGAAATCGCACTCCGCAGTCAAACGGTCGAGCACGGGCGCCGGCGCCGGCGTGCTGGGATTATTCTTGCGCATGACGAGCACCGACGAAATGTTGAGCACCTTCTGCAGGTTCTCCACGACGAAGGCGAGCAGGTGATCGGCATTGCCCTTGGTGTTGTCGAGCGTGCCGAGGCGGATGCCGCCCGCCTTGATCTTGCGCGTGTCGCCCGCCCCCGCGAACTGGTGCGGGGGCGCCTCGGGTGAAATGAGAAATACTTTTCCGCTCATTGCTGCGTCCTTCATAGTAGGATGACCGCTGGATTCTAATTGACTTTCTTGCGCGCGCAAAAGCGAATACGGCGCGCAGCCAGCCCCCGCTCACGATATTCATGCCTCCAATCGCCATCAATTTCGGCGGCTATCAAAAACCCGCGTCCATCCACACCCGCGCCGCCGCCCGCTTCGGCGAAGTTCTCCAAGCCCGGCTTGGCCACGGCGTCGAATTCGAATTGATCGGTGACGTGCTTGCGCTCGGCCGCGGCTCCGGTGATCTGCTGCCGATGGTCGAGCGCGGCGAGCTGACATGCTGTTATATATCGACAGTGCGCCTGAGCCAGGCAGTGCCCGAGTTCAAGCTGCTGGAGCTGCCGTTCGTAGTAAGAGACCGCCCTTCCATTATCAAGGCGCTCGACGGCGCCCTGGGCGATTACCTTATACAGCGGGTAAGCGAAACAACGCCGTATCGCATCCTCGGCTTCTGGGACAACGGCTTTCGGCATTTTTCCAATCGCGTGCGGCCTATACGCACGCCGGCGGACTGTCGGGGGCTCACCATACGCACGCAGATAAGCGAATTGCACGGCGAAGCTTTTCGCGCTCTCGGCTTCGAGCCGATCCCGGCCGACATCAAAGACTTCGTCGCAGAAATCGCCGGTGACAGGTTCGAGGCCCAGGACAATCCGCTGACGAACATCTACAACTTCGACGTGCACAAACATCATCGCTACATCACGCTATCGGGCCATTTCTTCGGGGCGAGCGTCCTGGCGTTCAACGCGCGGGCGTATCTAAGCTTGCCGGCCGACGTGCGCGCGGCAGTGGGCGCGGCGGCGCATGCGGCAACGCATTATCAGCACGGGCTCGCGGCGGCCGAAGACGCCACCATGCTCGTCAAACTTGCCGATTGCGACAACGAAGTCATTGAGCTTAACGCGGACGAACACGCGGCATTCGCCGCCACGCTCTCCCCACTGCTCGACAAATACCGGCGCGAGCTGGGCCGGCCATTGTTCGAGCTGCTCGAAAGTTAGCCGGCCGCACCGCGTTTTACGCGCCGCGTCGTTTGGATTATCGTAGCAACGCTGCATACACCAGAGGAGGATATATGAAATTTTCCACGTTACTGCTGAACCTTGCCACGGTGCTCGCGCTGATCGCCCCGCTTGTCGCGGACGCGCAAACCGCCGGCGCCGCGCCGCAATCGAGCCGCCAGACGCTGATGGCGAAAGATCTGCCCGATTTTCCGGGCAAAGAGGCGATGGTGTACATAGTCGAGTACCCGCCGGGCACCAACAACCTGCCGCATCGCCATAACGGTCACGTGTTTCTGCACGTGCTCGAAGGCCAGCTGAACGCGCAGGTGAAAGGCGGCGAGCTCACCGTGCTGAATCCCGGCAGTACGTATTACGAATCGCCGACCGACATCCACATCATCTCGCGCAATCCGAGCTCCACGGTGCCCGCGAAGGCCCTGGTGTTCCTGATCCACGAGAAAGGCGCGGCATTGAGCACGCCCGTTAAAGATTGATGGCTGCTTCTCCGCTGGCGACGCTCGGCGCCGCGCCGCTCGACCCGATCATCAGCGTGTCGGAAGCTTTTTTCGCCGACAAGAACCCGCACAAGGTAAATCTGGGCATCGGCATCTACTGCGACGACGGCGGCAAGGTGCCTCTGCTGAACTGCATCAAGCTCGCCGAGCAGAAATTCGTGGCCGCGGGCAGGCCCAGGGCCTATCTGCCGATGGACGGTCTCGGGTCGTTCAACCGTGCGACGCAGGAGCTGCTGTTCGGACCCGGCCATCAGGCTGTGCGAGAGAATCGCATCTTCACGGCGCAAACGTTGGGAGGAACCGGCGCGCTGCGGGTCGGCGCCGACTTCCTGCACAAGCTGGCGCAGCGCGCCGGGATCTGGATCAGCGACCCGAGCTGGGAGAACCACCGCGCCATCTTCGAAGGCGCCGGTTTCAAGGTCAACACCTATCCCTACTACGATGCGGCGCAGCGCGGCATCAATCTGGACGCGATGCTGGCGGCGCTGCGCGGGCTGACGCCTGGGTCTGTCGTCGTGCTGCATGCGTGCTGCCACAATCCGACCGGCCTCGATCCTACGGCGCAGCAATGGCAGGCCATACTCGACGTGGTTAAAGACCGCGCGCTGGTGCCGTTTCTTGACCTTGCCTATCAGGGGTTTGCAGAAGGCCTGGATGCTGACGCCGACGTCGTGCGCCGCTTCGCTGACGCCTGCCCTCTCGCCGTTGTCGCCAGCTCGTTCTCAAAATCCCTGTCCATCTACAGCGAGCGCGTCGGCGCCGTGAGCATAGTTACGGGAAGCGCGGAAGAAGCGCGGCGTGTCGCGGGCCACGTCAAGCATCTCATCCGCGCCAACTATTCCGGCCCGACGTCTTACGGCGGCTGTCTCGCCTCGAACGTGCTGACCGATGCCGTGCTGCGGAAGCAGTGGGACGCGGAACTTGCCGCCATGCGGGAGCGTGTCAAGACCGTGCGCCGCCAGCTCGTCGAAAAAGTCCGCGCCATCCGTGCGGATCTCGATCTGCATTACGTAATCGAGCAGCGCGGCATGTTTTCATATTCGGGACTGAATCCTGCACAAGTCCAGCGCCTGCGCGACAAACACTCGGTCTACGCGCTGGGCAATGGCCGCATCTGCGTTGCTGCGCTCAACTCACATAACATCGACCATGTTGCGCAGGCTGTTGCCGACGTTATGGTGACGTGAGGCGGTGACGTGAAGCGGTGACGTGACGGCGCGGACATTTATTCGGCTTTGATGCCGACAGTCTTGACAACCTGCGACCAGCGCGCCGTTTCCGCCTTGAGAAACGCCACGAACTGCTCGGGCGTGTTGGTGCCGCCGTCTATCATCGAACTCTCGAAGCGCTCTTTAACGCCCGGCGCCTGAATCGCCGTCGCGATTTCCTTATTGAGCAGGGCCACCACCGGCTTCGGCGTGCCCGCCGGCGCGAGAATGCCGTACCAGTTGGCGACGCGGTAATCAGCAACGCCCGACTCCTCAAACGTAGGCACGTCCGGAATCAGGGCGGACCTTTTCGCGGCGGACAGCGCGAGCGCGCGCAGCCGTCCGGTGTTCACCAGCGGGATCGCCGCGCCGACCGGCGTGAAAATGCACACGATCTGTCCCGCCACTGCGTCCGTCAGCGCCGGCCCGTTGCCTTTGTACGGCACATGCACGAGCTTGACGCCGGCGCGCAATTGAAAAAGTTCGCCCGCCACGTGGCTGACAGTACCGGTACCGCCCGATGCCATCGTGATCTTGCCGGGATCTTTTTTGGCCGCCGCGATGAAATCGCCGACTGACTGGTACGGCGCTTTCGCATAGACGGCGAGCACGACGGGGGCGGTGGCGACCAGCGTCACCGGCTCGAAATCTTTCACCGGATCGTACTGAACGGACGGATACACGTACGGATTGATGACGTGCGGCGCGTCGGACAGGATGAGCGTATAGCCGTCGGGCGGCGACTTCGCGACCAGCTCGGTGCCGACGATTCCAGAAGCGCCCGCGCGATTCTCGACGAATACGGTTTTGCCGAGCTGCTCGCTCAACCGCGCCGCGAGCAAGCGCGCGACCAGATCATTGCCGCCGCCCGCGGAGTAGGCAACGACGATACGGATGGAGCGGCTCGGATAATCGTCGGCGGCCCCGCACGGGGACGCCAGCGACAACATGCAAAGTACGGCCACGGCCGCGAGCTTTATCGACATCGTCATGCAAGTCTCCTAGTCTATGCTTCCATGCGTCAAAACCCGTCGTGCGAGCCTAACGTGCTATCGACATTGCTCTGGCCATTGCCGGGACGATTTCCGTCAGCAGCGCCGCCGTTTCACAGCCGGCGTCGCTGAAGGCACGCAATTTTTCTTTGGCCGTGGTCGGCGCGCCCGCGATAGAGCTGATCGCACCGGCGTGGCCGAGCCGCTTCTCCGGCGGTGCGTGCTGCGCGGTAATATAGGCGATCACCGGTTTCTTCATGGTCTTCGCCATCTCCGCGGCTGCATACTCAAGGGAGCCGCCCGGCTCGCCAATCAAAACGATGGCGTCCGTTTCAGCGTCCAATTCAAAGAGCGGCAGTACGTCCGCATAGCTGGTGCCGAGCACGCGGTCGCCACCGAGGCAAACCACCGAGCTCTCGCCCATGCCATTGCGCTGCAGGTTGTCGATCACTTCGTACGACAGCGTGCCGCTTTTCGACACGATACCGATGCGTCCGGCGACGACGTTGACGTCATTGATGTCGGCGAGATTGGCTTTGCCCGGGCTGATGACGCCGGCGGAGTTTGGGCCCAGCAGACGCATGCCGCGAGCCAGCGCGTAGGCGCGCATGCGGACCGCATCGTGCAGCGGCACGTTTTCGGAATACAGCACCATCAGCTTGATGCCCGCCTCTATCGTTTCGAGCACGGCATCGAGCGCGCGCTCCGTCGGCACCGCGCTCAAGACCGCATCCGCGCCGGTGCGCGCGACCGCCTCGTGCATCGTGTTGAAAACCGGCACGCCCTCGACGCTTGTACCCCCCTTGCCCGGAGACACGCCGCCTACCAGGGGCGTGCCGTGCTTGATCATGCGCTGCGCATAACTGCGTCCGGTGGCGCCGGTGATGCCCTGGATCAATATGCGTGAATTGCGGTCGACGAGTATGGACATGCGGCGCTCTTCAATTCGCAATCGCAGCAGGCTGTGTCCGCGGCGCGGCTTTTGCGCGATCGACCGCGAGCGCGCACGCTTCCTCGAAACCGTTGGTCAGCGTGCATTCGCAGCCTTTGAGGATCGTGCGCGCCTCCTGCTCCATTTCGCCGCGAAACCTCACTACGATTTTGCAGCTTTGCGGCAGCCATCCGCGCTCCTGGACCAGCATCAGCCCCTTGGCAATCGTGTCCAGAGGACGGAACTGAAAATAAACGTTCAGCAGAAGCACGGCCGGCTGCTGCTTGCCGACGAGCTGGATGATTTCGGCGATGCGCTCCGGACCGTGCGCCATCGCCCCATGCAGCTCGACCAGCGCGCCAACCTTGCCGCCCAGCGCAATAATCTGATCGAGCGTCGCCATCGTCATGCCGGCGCCGTTCATGATCGCCGCGATATTGCCGTGGAGCTCAATGCCGATAGTGCCGAGCTTGCGCGCGGCGATCTCGAAAGGCGTGCCGTCGAAACTGTGCGGGCGCGCCGCATGCCGGTAGGCAGCGTCTTCGTCGAGCACGCACTTGGCATCGGCAGCCACAATCGTGCTGTCCTCGAGCAACGCGAGCGGATTGATTTCGAGGAGTTCAGCGTCTTCGGTTACCAGCGCCGCGTAGAGACTGGCAATTGCCTCGCGCAGGCCCGCGCGCGCCGCCTCCGGCGGCGCGAGGAAACGCACGATCTCGTCGAGCATGAAGGGCCTGAGCCCCAGCAGCGGATCGATCGGCCTTTTCAATATTTTTTCGGCGGCCACTGTTTCGATTTCGACGCCGCCTTCGCGGCTCGCGAGTATCACTGGCACGCCGAGATCGCGGTCGACCATCGCGCACAGATAATATTCGCCGGCTATTGCCAGGCGCTCTTCGATATAGACCGCGGCGACTTTCGCCGTGCCAAGCGTAGCACCCAGCATTTTCTGCGCTGCGGCCTGAGCGTCCCCGGGGTTGTCCGCGAACTGGATGCCGCCGGCCTTGCCGCGGCCGCCGGCAAGCACCTGCGCCTTGACGACGAGCCGCCCCCCGGACTGCGGCATCGCGGGAAAGAGCGCGCCGCGTGGAATGCGCATGCCGTTGCGCGCCAGCAAGCTCTTGCCTTCATGCTCGAGCAAACGTATCACGAAGGTTTATTGCTTCGACGTGTCCCAGGGCTCGAACGGATCGTACTGCAGGTCGATCCAGTCACCCGTAAATCTGGGCTCGCGTTTTTCGAGGAAAGCTTTCGGGCCTTCGCGCGCGTCCGCGTGGAACATGAGCTCGACATTGCACAGTATCTGGTGCTCGACGCCCTTGACCGGATCGCAGGCTAGCCCCTGATTGCGTGCGTTCTTGATCGCGCCCATGGCAGCCGTCGGCCCTTTCGCCAGCCGCGCCGCGAATTCATAGGTCTTCGCTTCGAGCTCTTTTTCCGGATAAATTTTGTAGATGAAGCCGAGCTTGTCCGCATCCTGCGCGCTCAGCGTCTCTCCCAGCAGCAGCAATTCAGTTGCCTTGCTCAGCCCCACATGGCGCGGCAGCAAGTACACGCAACCTCCGCCCATACCGCGCTTGATGTAAGCGGCAGCAAATTTCGCGCCCTGCCCCACAATGCGGAAATCGCACGCCAACGCGATGTCGAACCCGCCGCCGTAAGCATAGCCCTCGACCATTGCGACCACCGGCTTGCGCATCGTCATGATGTCGATCAGCAAGCGCGGATAACCGGTGCGCAGGCGCGTGTGCAGGTCGGGCTGGCCGAATTCGAACCGCTCTTCCTTCGAATGGTGCAGGTCATCGCCGGCGCAAAAGTTGCCGCCGCCGCCGCGGATCACAATGGCGCGCACCTCGTGGTCGCGACGCGCCTCCTCGAGCCGGTCGATCATGTCGATGATCATCGACGGGATCATCGCGTTGCGCTTTTTCGGACGGTCTATCGTGATCGTCGCGATGCCGTTCTTCTTCTCGTACATGATCAGATCGTTTTTGCCGGACATTTGAGCTGCGCCTCCGTAGGTTTAGGTGCTGCGATTATCTGCTCTTGCGCTTCTGCTTCGTTTTTTGTTTTTGTCCGGCGGGCGCATTGCGCTTGCGCCGCACCTCGAAGAAATCTTCCATCTTGTGCTGCGGCTCGCGTGTCGCGAAGCTCGTATGGTGGCGCTCGCTCGCGACACCGAAGGCCTTGTCGAAGCCGGGCTGGGTCGCCTCGCGCATCAGTTGCTTGTTGAGCCGCATGGCGACCGGCGGCTTTGCGGCCAGACTTTGCGCCGCCGCAATGGCGGACGACAGGACTTCCTCCTGTGGAACGATGCGATGCAGCAGCCCGAGCCGCTCGCACTCGATGGCGCTGATCATGCGGCCGGTCAGAATCAGTTCGGTCGCGCGCGAAAGGCCGACGATCTCGCGCAGGATCCAGAAGCCGAGCGCGCTGAGGATGCCCGAATTGATTTCGGGCTGTCCCATCGTGATCTTGTCGTGGCCGATCCGATAGTCCGTCAGCAGCACGACCTGAAACGCCGAGCCCGCGGCAAGTCCGTTCAACGCGCAGACGACGGGGATATCGAGCCGGCGCACGGCCTCATATAGAATCCGCCATTCCTCGACCCACAGCTTGGCGCGCGCGGGGTCGAACTTGCGCGCCTCGTCGAGGTCCTGGCCGGCGCAGAAAGCCTGCTTGCCGGCGCCCGTCAAAACGACAGCGCCCACGCGCGGGGATTTCTTCACCGCGGCCAATGCTTTGAGCAGCTCGTTGCGCATCGGCATGTGCCACGCGTTCATGACCTGTGGACGGTGGAGCGTGATGACCTCCACCGCACCCACGCGCTGGATCTTGATGAATTTGTACAAATGACTCTCCCGGGCCGCGCATCGTTACGCCGCGGCGCATCAACATACGTACGATTTACGTAAAGCTATCAGCAATTGATAGGGCTGGCAATTCACCTTCCCTGCGCGCCCTCCCAGCGTCGCGCCGGTTGCCGGCGCGGACCGTCTTACAATAGCACTTCGTCGCGCGACCGCGTTTCCCGCGGCCGGCGCCCAACCAAGGAGACCCGCAATGTCCGACGGACTGATTCAGTATGACGTTAAAAAGAAGATCGCCACCATCACAATGGATCGGCCCAGGAAATACAACGCGCTGATCCCGACCATGATCATGGACCTGTGCGATGCGCTCGAACGCGCCCGTCAGGACCATGGCGTGCGTGCCATCGTCCTGCGCGGCGCTGGCGGCAATTACTGCGCGGGCGACGACCTGCATCCGGAGGAACGCTTCAAGTACGGCGACCCCGACCTGCACACGCGCATGAAAACGGGTTATCCGCGTCTCGTCGTGGAGATCATGAATCTGCGCAAGCCTGTCATCGCGCTGGTCGAAGGCTACGCAGTCGGAGCGGGTTTCGATATCGCGCTCGCCTGCGATTTCCGCATGGCGTCGAGCAAGGCGCGTCTCGCTTCGATTTACGTCAAGCGCGGCATGGGCGGCGGCTGCGCTTATCTCTTGCCGCGTTTCGTCGGACTCGGCAAGGCCACCGAGCTCCTGTTGCTCGGCGACTTCATCGAAATCGACGAAGCCCAGCGTTTGAATCTCGTGACCAAGGTTTACGCCGACGCCGAGCTCGAAGCCAAGACCTACGAATTCGCCGCGCGCATGGCGAAAGGCCCGACCGCCGCCATCGGTGCGATCAAGAACGCGCGCAACCAGGGGCTTGCCTGCGATCCGGTCAAGGGCGTCGAGCATCAGATCCTGTGCAACGTCGAGCTCATGTTCCACAAGGACGCGCGCGAGGGCCCGCAGGCATTCCTCGAAAAACGCGAGCCCAATTTCACCGCGGAATGGATCGACCTGCAGTACGACTCGTTCAAGCCGTACGACGTGTCGCGCACCTGAAGGCGGTCAGTCGACTTTGATGCCGACGGTCTTGATGAGCTGCGACCAGCGCGCTGCTTCGCCTATGAGGAAGGCCGTGAATTCTTCCGGCGTGCCGGTATTGGCGGTGACCAGCGCGTCATCGAAGCGGCTTTTCACTTCGGGCGTCTGCACCGCGGCGGCGATTTCCTTGTTGAGCCGCATGACGACCGGCCGCAGCGTGCCGGCCGGCGCGAGGATGCCGTACCAGCCGCCGACGCGGAAATCGGCGACGCCCGCCTCCTCGAATGTCGGCACGTCGGGCACGATGGTGGCACGCTTCGCCGAAGAAATCGCGAGCGCGCGCAGCCTGCCTGCAGTGACGAGCGGGATGGCCGCCGCCACCGGCGAAAAGATGCATTGAATCTGGCCGGCGACCGCGTCGGCGAGCGCGGGTCCCGTGCCTTTGTACGGCACGTGGTTCAGCCTCACGCCGGTGCGCAATTGGAAAAACTCGGCCGCAATGTGGCTCGTCGAGCCGGTGCCGCCCGAACCCATGGTCAGCTTGCCCGGTTGGCTTTTGGCGAACGCGATGAATTCACCGAGCGAACGCAGCGGGACTGAGGGATGCACGACCAGGATGATGGGCGCGCTGCCCAGCGTGGTGATCGGCGCGAAGTCTTTGATCGGATCGTACTGCGCGCTCGAGTAGACGAACGGATTGGTCGCGTGCGCCATATCGGCCAATATCATCGTATAGCCGTCGGGCGTCGCATTGGCGACCAGCCGCGTGCCTATCATGCCGTTCGCGCCCGGCCGGTTGTCGACCAGCACCGTCGTGCCCATCGTTTCAGTGAGACGCTTGGCCAGCACCCGCGCGAACAGATCGTTGCCGCCGCCCGGGGCGTAAGCGACCACGATGCGGATCGGCCGGCTTGGAAATTCGTCCGCGCCGTGCGCCATCCCGGCGACGGTTGCCAACGCCGCCGACGCCGTCACCGCCGTCACCGCCGTCACCGCCGTCACCGCCACAAACAGACCCCAAATGCGACTATTGCAGAACATTTGCATCTCCCCGTATAGCACCGGTTACCAATCTACTGCATCTCGATCTTCGCCGAGCGCACTATCTCCGCGTAGAGCTTGACGTCCGCGTGGAAGACCTTGCGGAACTCTTCCGGCGGGTCGCCGCGCGGCTCGTAGCCGCCGGCGACAAAGTACTCGCGCAGCTTCGGCTCTTTCAGCGCTTCGCGGATGGCCGCATATAACTTGTCGACGATGGCGGCCGGCGTGCGGGCCGGCGCGAACCAGGCATGCCAGCCCGAATCGAAACGGTAGCCGGGCACGCCGGCCTCTGCGATCGTCGGCACGTCCGGCAGCGACGCGACACGCGTTGCGCCGGTGAATCCCAGCGCGCGCAGCTTGCCGGCTTTGACGTGCGAGGCGCCGACCGCGACCGCCGGAAATGTTAACTGCACTTCGCCGCCGAGCACCGCGTTCAGCGCCGGCCCGCCGCCTTTGTACGGCACATGCAGAAGCCTGATGCCCGTTTTTGTCGCGAACAGCTCGGCAGCGAGATGCTGGCCGTTGCCGATGCCGGCGTGCTGTAGCGCAGGTCGCCCGCCTTCGCGAGCGCGATCAATTCCTTTACCGATTGCGCCGGCACGGTTGGATTGACGGTCAGCAGGTAGCCGAGGCCGAACGCGAAGTTCGTGATCGGCGCGAAATCTTTTTCGCTGTCGTACGGAAGTTTCTTGTACATGCCCGCGTTGACGACAAAAGCGATCGACGTGCCGAGCAGCGTATAACCGTTGGGCGCCGCCTTGGCGACCAGATCGGCGCCGACGATGCCGTTGGCGCCGCCGCGATTGTCGATGACGATAGGCTGCGCGAGCTGCGCCTCGACCTGGCGCGCCAGCACGCGCGCGAACGAATCGACGTTGCCGCCGGGCGGGAACGGCACGATCAGGCGCAGCGGGCGATCGGGGAACGATTGCGCGGAAGCGCTTTGCGCAAATGCCAGCGCACTTATCATCGCAATGATTCTAGTTTGCATCCGTCTCCTTCTGCGCGGCCCGCCCCGCCGCGAAGCTACTCGGCTTTTATTTTCGCCTCGCGCACGACCTTGCTCCACAACGCGACCTGGCTGCGAATATAGTCGCCGCAGGCTTCGGCCGTACCGCCGGCGATCTGCACGTCCTGGCTTTGGAACAGCTTGCGCACTTCCGCCGTCGCGAGTATGCGATTGATCTCGGCATTGAGCTTCACCAGCACGTCTTTGGGCGTAGCGACCGGCGCCACCGCGCCCCACCAGGTATTTGCCTCAAATCCGCTGACGCCCGCCTCGCTCATCGTCTGCACATCGGGCAGCGTTTCGATGCGCCTGGGCGCGGTCACCGCCAGCGCGCGCAATCTGCCGGACTGCACGTGCGGCAGGCCGTTGGGGAGATTCGCAAACATGATGGGGACCTGCCCGCCGAGCAAATCGACCATCGCCGGCCCGTTGCCCTTATACGGCACGTGCACGAGCGACGTTTTGGTCAGCGATTTAAATAGCTCCATGAAGAGATGCGCCGACGAGCCGTTGCTGGTCGAGGCATAGAGCAGCGTAGCGGGCCTGGCTTTCGCGGCATCAATGAGTTCGCCCACCGTTTTGTACGGCGTCCCCGCATTGGCCACCAGCAGCGACGGCGCGTAGCCGATGTAGCTGAGAGGGGCGAAATCCCTGACGACGTCCGTTTTCGACGCCGGATACAAGGCGTTCATGACTGAGAACGGGAACGACACGACGAGTATCGTATAGCCGTCCGGCACTGACTTGGCGACAAGCTCGGTACCGATAACCGTGCCGGCACCGGGTTTGTTGTCGGCGTAAGAGCCCGGCGCGAAACCGTCGTTGAAGCCCTGCACAAGCACGCGAGTCGCGACATCGTTGAAGCCGCCCGGCGGATAGGGCACAACGACCCTGATGCCCTTGTTGGGAAAAGGCTGGCCAAGCGGCTGGCCAAGCGGCTGGCCAAACGCCGTCGTCGCCGCGCACAAGACGACGGCCGCCAATCCGCGCATCGCGGACACTCTTACTCGCGCTTTTTTTTCTTTTTCTTGTCGCCGGCGGGTTTCCAGTCGGTGACCTGCATGAGAATGTTGATCGCCTGGCGAAATGGCGGCGAGCCTACCGGCGTCAACGCTGTCTCCAGCGCCTCGAGCAGCTCCTGCTCGGTGCAACCCAGACGCAGCGCGCGTTCCATATGCGGCTTGACGCCCCACATGCGCGACTGGCCTATCATCGCTGCGATCGCGACCAGCTCGCGGTACTTGGCCGGCAGCTGCTTGCCTTTAGTCGGGAACCCTTCGTGCAGCAGAGAGAGGCCGGACAGCCGGTTATACGCATCGAGGAAGACCGGGTCTTTCTCGGCGAGGTATTCCCATTCCGGATAACTGTAACCGCGTGTCTTGGCCAGCCGTTTGGCGACTTGCGCCGGTTTTTCCTTCAAGTTGCTCTCCCCCGTCGTTGATGTGGTCGGACAAATGCCGCCGCGCGGCATGCATCTTATCAAACCCGGGGAACGCCCGCTCCGGCTTATCGGCGGCGCACGCTGTGATTGATCGAGATGGGATCGTCGACGAAATGCGAGCCGTAGTTCTCATCGACGTAAGTCGATATCGGATCGACGGGCGCCCCCGGCGCATCGTCCGCCGATTCGCTGCGGACGAAAATCAGTACGGCGCGCGCGATTACCCACGCCAGTGCGGCGAACAGACTCAGTACGATGAGTATCTCGGTCATGGCAGCCTCCTGTGGCAACTCAACTCCTCGCCAGGAGTGCACAGTAACCCGCCTGACGTTGCCGCAACAGACGCCTGATGGCCTAATAGGAACCTAGCGCCTTGGGACTAGAGAGCGGCTAGCGCGCGGCTGCGGTTTCCGCGAGTTCGGCGATGTTCCAGTCGCCGCGCACCGGCCGGCAGGCGGACATATCTTCGCTGCAGCGCCCCTGATCCATATAGCCGGAATTGCTTTCGAGGCGTACCGCGCGTCCCAGCGCCGGCGCGTACCACTCGGTCTCCGTAATGGCGGTCTCGGCTTTGGAGCCTTCGAAGTCTCCGGCGTAAATGCGCCGCTTGATCTTGAGCGTATCGAATGCGCCCGCCGGCACCGTGATGCGCTCGGCGCCCACGACTTCGCCGTCGACGCGCACGCTCACGCGCTTGCGAGTCGACGAGTTGATGGCATTAACGCGCGTCGACCATGACTTGCCGGTTTCCAGCGGATAGTCGTAGGCGGGGTAGGGCTGAACGAATTCGTAGTCCACATATTGATCGTGATTGATCAGCGCATGCTTCAACCACGCGCCGCCCGGCCCGTATAGCTCGGTGCGCGGGCTGCCCAGCGCCGCACTATCCGGGCTGACTGTCACCGCGACGCGGTCCGCCTCCACTTTATCCGCGCGGTATTCGAGCTTGCCGCGCACTTCCTGGTTATAGCCGTTCAGCACGCGATAGACCCAGCGATCGCCTGCCGATGGCGCCGCGCCGCTAGCGGCGGATGCGACAACCCAGGATGCCAGCCCCGCCCCCGAGATAAAGCAGCGCGCATGGGTCCGCGCAATCTTCACCAGCCTGTCGAAATTCATGTCGATTCCCTTCGCGATTGGACACGGGCTCGCCGGCGGGCCGGATTTGCTATTATGCCCGCCACCCGCACGCAAGTGCCAACACCGCGACCGATGAAATTATTCCTCACCTTTGCGCTGATCGCAGCCGGCTTCGCCGCGGCCAAAAAACTGTTCGCGCGGGACTGAACGGCCGCCGGTCGCCGCGCATCCCCGCACCTGCAACGACTTCAACAAGGAGCAATCGATGAAGCATACCGAACAACGTAAACGCCTGCGTGCAGTGCTCGCCGGAACGCAATGCCTGTCCCCTGCCAGCGTGTTCGACGCACTATCGGCGCGCGTCGCCGAAGCGGTCGGCTTCAAGATCGGCATGCTCGCCGGCTCGACGTCTTCCAGCACGACACTCGCCGCGCCCGATCTCATCGTGCTCACGCTCACGGAATTTGCCGATCAGGTGCGCCGCATCATGCGCGCTTGCGATCTCAGTCTGATCGTCGACGCCGACCACGGCTACGGTAACGCGCTGAACGCGATGCGCACGGTGCAGGAGCTCGAGCATGCCGGCGTGTCCGCGTTAAGCCTGGAAGACACCGTATTGCCGACGCCTTTCGGCAATACCAAGGAGACTCTGACCTCCGTTGAAGAAGGTGTCGGCAAGCTACGCGCGGCCGTCGCAGCCCGCGGCGACCCTTCGCTGATCATCGCCGGCCGCACCTCCGCGCTGAAAATAGAGGGCCTCGAAGGCTGCCTCGCCCGCATAAGAGCCTATGAGAAAACGGGCGTCGATGCGATTTTCATCGTCGGCCTGGAAAAACTCGAGCAGCTCGACGCCATCCACGCCGCGGTCAAATTGCCGATTATCATCGGCTCGGCGCCTGCCTCGCTCAAGCGCGAAGACCTCGCGGCGCGCGGGGCCCGCATCGTGCTGCAGGGACATATGCCGGTCGCTGCGGCCGTTAAAGCGCTGCACGATTGCTACACCCATCTCTACAAAGGCGGCGCACCCGCCGATCTCAAAGCGACCATCGCGTCCGCCGAAGAAATGGACAAGGTCACCGCGAACGGCACATATAAGAAGTGGCAGGCGGATTACCTGCGCTGACCGCTACGAACAAGATCGACATTTTGGTGTCGACTTTTCTCACCTTCCCTTTCGCCCTGAAGGAAGTCCCCTTGAAGGATAAGGGGCAGGTCGGGATGGGGATGGGGTCCCAAGCCCCGCCCGCGACTACCGCCGGCCAAACGGCGGTCTGCCGCGCCAGTTCTGAATCAACAGCCACGCGCCGAGCATGCCGCCCAGGTGGGCGAAGTGCGCGACGCCCGCATCCCAGCCGGTGACGCCGAAGAAAAGTTCGAGCAGGCCATACAAGGTCACAAACAGCCACGCCGGCATCGGGACGGGCGGGATCAGCAGGATCAATGTGCGGCGCGGGAAGTACATCCCGTACGCAAGCAACAAACCAAAGACGCCGCCGGACGCGCCGACTGTCGGATACGGATCGCCGCCGGCGACCGCGGAAAACAGCAATTGAACCAGCGCTGCGCTGATCACGCTCAGGAAATAAAGATTAATGTAGCGCTGCGGGCCGAGCAGCTTTTCCAGATCGCTGCCGAACATGTAGAGCGCGAACATGTTGAAAAAAAGATGCGTGAGATTGCCGTGCAAAAAGCTGTACGTGACGAGCTGCCAGGGCTGAAATCCCAGGCTGCCGCCGGCCATCGTCATGGTGCCGACCGGCCAGAGCGCGAGATTCAGGGTGAAGGCCTCGCCGACCATCTGCGAGATGACGAACATTGCCACATTGGCGATGAGCAGCGCGCGCGTTACTGTCGGGATCGCGTAAAACATGATGTCAGAAATCCTTGCGCGCGAGGCCCAGCTCGATGAATATCGCCTTGGCCTGCTCGTAGTCCGTTTTCAGGAAGCGCGCATATTCTGCGGCATTGAGGTAATCGCTTTCCCACAGGTTTTGCTCCAGGTCGCGGCGCCATTCGTCCGTCTTGACGAGACGCCCGAATACGCCGTCCCAATAGGCCACTTGCGCCGCCGCGAGTTTCGGCGGTCCGAACACGCCCTGCCAGTTGGCGAGCAC